>DASPOV010000204.1:0-11076 GCA_035625815.1 Methyloceanibacter sp. | reverse complement strand
TCCATGCCGCGACCATGGTGACCGCTGGCGTGTTCATGGTGGCGCGGCTATCGCCGCTCTTCGATCTTACGCCGATCGCGCTGCGCTTCGTCACCATTATCGGCGCCACCACGTCCTTCTTTGCCGCCACGGTCGGGCTCGTGCAGAACGACATCAAGCGTGTCGTCGCCTATTCGACCTGCTCACAGCTCGGCTACATGTTCGTAGCCGAGGGCGTCGGCGCCTACGGAACTGGCATTTTCCATCTCTTCACCCATGCCTTCTTCAAGGCACTGTTGTTCCTGGGCGCGGGCGCCGTGATCATTGCGCTGCATCACGACCAGGATATGCGCCGCATGGGAGCGCTTCGCAAGGTGCTACCCTTCACCTGGGCGATGATGCTGATCGGAACCCTGTCGCTGACGGGCTTTCCTGTCACCTCGGGCTTCGTCTCCAAGGACGCCGTCATCGAGGCGGCCTATGCCGCGGGAACGCCGATCGCGATGTATGGCTTCGTGCTCACCTCCGTCGCGGCGCTGCTCACCTCGTTCTATTCCTGGCGGCTGATGTTCCTCACCTTCGAGGGCAAGCCGCGCGAAAAGCCGGACGTGCGGGAGCACGCCCACGAACCACCCTGGACCATGGGCGTGCCGCTCGTCATTCTCGCCATCGGCTCGCTGCTCGCTGGCGCCGTGTTCATGCGCTTTTTCATTGGGGGAGACGAAGTCTCCTTCTGGCGCGGCTCGCTCGTAACCCATGCCGGGGAAGCTCACCACGAGGTGCCGATTTTGGTGATGCTCACCCCGACGCTCGCCATGGCCGCGGGCTTTGCCGGTGCCTGGTACTCCTACATCACCAATCCGCTCGTGCCCTTCGCCCTCGCCAAGCGCTTCCGCGGGGCTTACCAATTTCTGCTCAACGCCTGGTATTTCGACGCCCTCTACGACGCGATCTTCGTGCGGCCGGCCAAACGGCTTGGACGCTTCCTGTGGAAGTTTGGCGACGGCACGATCATCGATGGAATCGGACCTGACGGCGTGGCGGCGCGCGTGATCGACATCACCAACCGCGTCGTCCAGCTCCAGTCCGGCTACATCTACCACTATGCCTTCGTCATGCTCATCGGCGTAGCGCTGCTCATCACCTATTTCATCTTTGCCGGGGGAGGGCTGCCGCGGTGAGCTACGCCTGGCCGATCCTCTCCACCATCACCTTCCTGCCGCTTCTGGGAGCGCTGCTGATCGCCGCATTGCGCGGGCGCGACGAGAGCGTCGACCGCAACGCCCGCTTCATCGCGTTGTGGACCACGCTCGTCACCTTTGCGCTCTCGTTGCTGCTCTGGCGCGACTTCGATCCGACCACGGCGCAATTTCAGTTCGTGGAGCAGCGCGCCTGGCTCGGGACCATCAAATTCCACATGGGCGTCGACGGCATTTCCTTGCCCTTCGTCCTCTTGACCGCGCTCTTGATGCCGCTCTGCATTCTCGCGAGTTGGCAATCGATCACGGTGCGGGTGAACGAATATATGATCGCTTTCCTCGTGCTCGAGACACTGATGCTGGGTGTATTCACGAGCCTCGACCTCGTGCTGTTCTATCTCTTCTTTGAGGGCGGCCTGATCCCGATGTTCCTCATCATCGGCATCTGGGGTGGTCCTGCCAGAGTCTATGCGAGCTTCAAGTTCTTCCTCTATACGCTTGCGGGCTCTCTCCTGATGCTGCTCGCCATCATGGCAATCTACTGGGAGGCGGGGACCACAGACATCCCGACGCTGCTGACCCACGGCTTCCCACCGGCCATGCAGACCTGGCTCTGGGTTGCCTTCCTCGCCTCGTTCGCGGTGAAGCTGCCCATGTGGCCGGTGCACACCTGGCTTCCCGACGCTCATGTCGAGGCGCCGACCGCGGGCTCCGTGATCCTTGCCGGTGTTCTTCTGAAGATGGGCGGCTACGGCTTCCTGCGTTTTTCTATTCCGATGTTCCCGCTCGCTTCCGCCGAGTTCGCGCCGTTGATCTTCGCGCTCTCGGTGATCGCCATCATCTACACCTCGCTCGTGGCGGTCGCCCAGGAAGACGCGAAGAAGCTCATCGCCTATTCATCCGTCGCGCATATGGGCTTCGTTACCATTGGCGTATTCACCCTCACCATCCAGGGCTTGCAAGGTGGCATCTTTCAGATGCTCTCCCACGGCATCGTCTCCGGCGCGCTCTTCCTTTGCGTCGGCGTGATCTATGACCGCATGCACACTCGCGAGATCGCGGCTTATGGTGGTCTTGCCGACCGCATGCCGCTTTATGCCTTCTGCTTCATGGTGTTCACGCTCGCCAATGTGGGGCTGCCCGGCACAAGCGGTTTCGTTGGCGAGTTCTTGAGCCTGCTCGGCGCCTTTCGCATCAACACGTGGGTCGCTTTCCTTGCCGCCACCGGCGTCATCCTCTCGGCGGCCTACGCTCTCTGGCTCTATGGCCGCGTGATGTTCGGCAAGCTCGAGAAGCCTGCTCTCAAATACGTCACCGACTTGACCTGGCGCGAGGTGGCGGTGATGGCACCACTCGTCGTCCTCACTATTATCTTTGGCTTCTATCCGGGTCCGATCCTCGATGCGAGCGCGGTCTCGGTGGAAGCGCTGATCAAGAATTACCAGACCGCTCTTGCCGTGGCCGCGCAGGCGCACATCGCCCTGGCGCAATAAGGAGAAGCCGTGTCAACAATCCTGCACTTGTCGGTCGCGCTGCCTGAGCTAACCTTGGCGCTCGGTGCCATGGTGTTGCTGCTCGTCGGCGTCTCGACGCGCAAAGAGCAGGCCGATCTCGTCCTTTGGGTCGCGGTTTTGATGCTCGCACTTGCGAGCGTCTTTGTGTGGCGGAGAGGCGGAACAACCACACTGTTTGGCGAGAGCTTCATCGTCGATCCTTTCAGCCGGGTAATGAAGCTGCTTACACTGACCGGCGCTGCGGTCACGCTGATCATGTCGGTCGATTATTGGCAGAGCGCAGGGCGCCTGAAATTCGAGTTTCCTGTGCTGGTGCTGCTCGCCACAACGGGCATGCTGATGATGATCTCTGCCAACGATCTCATCGCCCTCTATGTCGGGCTCGAGCTGCAAAGCCTAACCCTTTACGTCCTCGCCGCGTTCGACCGCCGCTCAGCGCGATCGAGCGAGGCCGGGTTGAAATATTTCGTCCTCGGCGCGCTGTCCTCTGGAATGCTGCTTTATGGCGCGTCGCTGATCTACGGTTTCACCGGCTCGACGCTGTTCACCGATATCGCCGACGCGGTGCAGCCCTCCGGCGCCAATCTTGGCCTCATCTTCGGCCTCGTCTTTCTAATGACGGGCTTTGCATTCAAGATTTCCGCCGTCCCATTCCACATGTGGACGCCCGACGTGTATGAGGGAGCGCCCACCCCCGTCACCGCCTTCTTCGCAGCCGCACCCAAGCTCGCAGCAATGGCCCTCACCGTGCGCACGCTGTTTGCCGCCTTCCCGTCGGTGACGCCGGAATGGCAGCAGATCGTCACCTTCCTCGCCATCGCCTCCATGGCGCTCGGGTCCTTTGCGGCGATTGGCCAACGCAACATCAAGCGGCTGATGGCCTACAGCTCGATCGGCCATATGGGCTACGCCCTGGTCGGCCTCGCGGCTGGCACGGCCGAAGGGGTGCAGGGCGTGATCGTCTATCTCGCCATCTACCTTGCCATGACACTCGGCACCTTCGCCTGCATCCTTGCCATGCGGCGCAAGGGCCATAAGGTCGAGGACATCGATCAGCTCTCCGGCCTGTCGAGCACGAGCCCGATGATGGCCTTCCTGCTCGCCATGCTGCTCTTCTCGCTCGCCGGCCTTCCGCCACTTGCAGGCTTCTTCGCCAAGTTCTACGTGTTCCTCGCCGCCATTCACGCGGGCCTCTATGCCCTCGCGGTCACCGGCGTGCTATTGAGCGTGGTCGGCGCCTACTACTATCTCCGCATCGTCAAGATCATGTATTTTGACGCCCCAGCCGAGCGGTTCGAACCCATGCCCGGACGGCTTGCCGCTGTGCTCGGGGCGAGCGGCCTTTTCATCCTGTTCTATTTCGTTTATCCGGCACCGCTTGTAAAGGTCGCCGAGGCTGCCGCCAAATCCCTGTTCTGATGCCGACTTTCGCTTCACCATCGCCGAAGGTTCCAAGTGGATACCGGCTGCTTCGGCTGGAGACGGTAGATTCCACCAATGCCGAGGCGCGCCGCCGGGCGGAAGCCGGCGAAACGGGTCCGTTGTGGATCTGGTCGGCCCAGCAAGCTGCCGGACGCGGCCGCAGCGGGCGTCATTGGCAGTCCCAGCACGGCAATTTGTTCGCAAGCCTGCTCATCGGCCTCTCCTGCCCGCTAATGACCGCTGGGCAGGTTGCTTTGCTCGCGGGTCTAGCTGCCTATGACACCGCGGCAAAGCTCCTGCCTGAGGAAGTTCGCTCCGAGCTACTTCTCAAATGGCCGAACGACGTGTTGCTTAAAGGTGGCAAGGTCGCGGGCATGCTCCTCGAGAGCGCGAGCGAAACGACGCCAAACTGCTGCAAGGTGGTGATCGGGACCGGCCTCAATCTCGCAAGCTACCCCCCCGACCTGGAACAGCCGGCGACAAGCCTTGCCGCTCATGGCGGGGCGGCGACGCCAGCCACCGCCTTCGAGACGCTCGCCGCCGTCACCGATGCTTGGCTCGCGCGGTGGGGCGAGGGCGTGTCCTTCCAGGCGGTACGGCGCGCTTGGCTCGACCGAGCGGGTCCCACGGGAAGGCCCTTGCGCGTGCGGCTCCACGGCGAGCAGGAGGCCGAAGGAACTTTTGCCGGTCTCGATTCAGCAGGTGCGCTCCGGCTCCAGATGAGCGATGGTGCCGAGCGCCGCGTTGCCGCCGGCGACGTCTTCTTCCCCAACTCGTGAACATCCCCCCGCTCTAGAGCATGTCTCGACGTTCCGACCGACAAAGGCCTGAGTTCGTGTTCGTCCCCCTTGGCGGCGTGGGGGAAATCGGCATGAACATTTACCTTTACGGCTATGGGCCACCAAACGACCGTGAATGGCTCATCGTCGACTTGGGTATCACCTTTGGCGGCGACACCGAACCCGGCGTCGACGTGGTCCTTCCCGACATCAGCTTCCTCGAGGGGGAGCGCCCGAACCTGCACGGCTTGCTCTTGACCCATGCCCATGAGGATCATTTCGGCGCCGTGGTCGACCTTTGGCCACGGCTTGGCAGCGTGCCCGTCTATGCCACGCCCTTCACTGCCGCGATGCTCAAGTCGAAGCTCGCCGAGGGGGGGCTCGCACAGGACTTTCCGCTGCACATCATGCCGCTTGGCGACCGCCGTATGATCGGGCCGTTCGATGTCGAGCTCCTCAATATGTCCCATTCCATCCCGGAGCCGTCGGCAGTCATCATCAAGACGGATCTCGGCACCGTATTCCATACCGCCGACTGGAAGCTTGACGAGGCCCCCCTGACCAGTCCGCCGACGGATGTGGCGCGCCTGAAGGCGCTCGGCGAGGAGGGCGTGACCGCGCTTATTTGCGATTCCACCAACGCGATTCGCGACGGCATGTCCCCCTCGGAGGCGGACGTTGCCGTCACGCTTGAACACCTCGTCGGCGAGGCTCCGCGACGCGTGGTGGTAACCACGTTTGCCTCGAACGTGGCGCGCATCCGCTCGGTGGCCAATGCCGCGCGTGCCGCGGGCCGCAAGCTCGTGGTAGTCGGCCGCGCGATGTATCGGGTGATCGAGGCGGCCCAGGAGACTGGTTATCTCGACCCGGACCTCCCAATTCACGAGGAGACCGAATTCGAGCGTATCCCGGCGCGGAAGGTAGTGGCGCTATGCACCGGCAGCCAAGGCGAATCTCGCGCGGCCATGGCGCGGATTGCCTCGGGCCAGCATCCCAATGTCGAGCTCGATTCCGGCGATCGCGCGATCTTCTCCTCCCGCACCATCCCCGGTAACGAAAGTGCCGTGGGGCGCGTGCAGAATGGCCTCGCCGACGTCGGTGTCGAGGTGATCACCGACCAGGATGCCCCAGTGCATGTGTCCGGCCATCCACGGCGTGGCGAGCTTGAGCAGCTTTACGGCTGGGTGCGGCCGCAGATTGCAATCCCGATCCACGGTGAGGGCAGGCATCTTGAGGCTCATGCGCGACTTGCTGAACAGCTCGGCGTGCACGAGGTTATCCGTGCGCGTAATGGGGCGATGGTGCGGTTCGCGCCTCCGCCCGCCGCGATCATCGACGAGGTGCCGGTCGGGCGCCTCTACCGCGACGGCGCCATCATCACCCGCGCCGATGACGGACAGGTGCGGGAGCGGCGCAAGCTAAGCTTTGCGGGATCCGTGGCCGTGTCGCTCGTGCTGTCGGAGAAGGGGGTGCTCCTTGCCGACCCCGAAGTGGTACTGTCCGGTCTTCCGGCCACCGATACCCAAGGCACGCCCTTCGAGACCATCGCAAGGGAAGCCGCGATCGGCACCATCGAAAGCATCCCGCGGCCGCGTCGCAAAGACCAGGCCCTGGTATGCGAAGCCGTTCGCCGTGGCGTGCGTGCCGCCATCAATCAGGCCTGGGGCAAGAAGCCGATATGTTCGGTGCTGTTGACGGTGGTATAGCGGTCAAGTAGCCCGAAGCGCGATGGCGCATTAGAAAACATGCCCAAGTAGCGAGAAGCGCGATGGTGCTTTGAAGAACTGCTGAAGAAACGAAGCTAAGGAGAGCCGTCCGATGATCGGGCGCTTGAACCACGTTGCCATTGCCGTTCCCGATCTTACCGCGGCGACTAAGGTCTATCGCGACACGCTGGGAGCCAAAGTCTCCGCGGCCGTGGATCAGCCGGACCACGGTGTGACCACGGTTTTCATCGAGCTTCCGAACACGAAGGTCGAGCTGCTAGGCGCGCTTGGTGACAAATCTCCGATCTCGGCGTTCCTCGCACGCAATCCAAACGGTGGAATCCATCATCTCTGCTACGAGGTGCCTAACATCGTCGAGGCGCGCGATCGGCTCGTCGCCGAAGGCGCTCGCGTGCTAGGCCAAGGCGACCCAAAGATCGGCGCCCATGGCAAACCGGTGCTCTTTCTGCACCCCAAGGACTTTTGCGGCACGCTCGTCGAGCTTGAGCAAGCCTAAGGTCCATGGCGATTGTTTTCGCTATATCCCTCTATATCGTGATCTGGTGGATTGTGCTGTTCGCCGTGCTGCCGATCGGCGTCCGCACGCAGGCTGAGGAAGGCGAGGTATCGCCCGGGACGGCCGAGAGCGCGCCGCATCTTCCCAGGCTGCTCCCGAAAATTCTGGGAACGACGGTGGTCGCAAGCGTGGTCTTCCTTGGCATCTATCTGATCATCGCGCACCACTTGATCAAGCTCGACCAGATTCCCTTCCTGCCACGCTACGAGACCGTGCGCTGAACGGCAGGCGAATCGATGCGCACAACCAAAAAAGCAAGGCCGTGCGACCTTGCTTTCTTTGTAACAATACTCCTTATCCCACCGGCCTTAACGAGGCTCGCCGTCAATCCTGACTAACGAGTGTTGCTGGCTAGAGAGCGGCTGCGCCTGCCAACTGCTTATCAGCGCGCCCGGAGCTACTTCCTCCCAAGACTTGGACTTGGTCCAATCTCAACGCATGACTCCGAGATCGCTACCGGTCCCACACGATCATCACGTGTGGCGAACGACACTAGCAAGGCCGCGCCAAATTGTCACCATGATTATGACCGGTTGGCATAAATTCATACCTTCACCCCCGTTTCCTCGAGGCAGATCGCCTCAAAATTATTCAGTCCGAGGAATTCGCGGCATCAGGGCCACTACTGTTTCGGACCCGGATCCGTACGCACCTGGACGATGCGCACGCTCGGGTGGCTGCCGCCAGTTGTTCCTCCCACGATTGCTAATCCTCGCCAAAGTAAGCTATAGCCGCCCAGCAATTCCGCCTACCCTCAAGCACGAGCACGGCTCCTCATGCGCCTCAGCCGCTATTTCCTGCCTCTGTTGCGCAACGACCCAAAGGAAGCCGAAATCGTCTCCCACAAGCTGATGCTGCGCGCGGGCCTCGTTCGCCAATCGACCGCCGGCATCTATTCCTGGCTGCCCCTTGGACTTCGCGTCTTGAGCAAGATCGAGCGCATCGTGCGCGAGGAGCAGGACCACGCCGGCGCGCTGGAATTGCTCATGCCGACCATCCAGCCGGCGGAGATTTGGCGCGAAAGCGGCCGCTACGACGTGTACGGCAAGGAACTGCTGCGGATCAGCGACCGCCATGAGCGCGAGATGCTTTATGGCCCCACCAATGAGGAGCTGATCACCCAGATTTTCCGGGACAGCGTGAAGTCCTATAAGGAACTGCCGCGCATCCTCTACCACATCCAGTGGAAGTTCCGAGACGAGATCAGGCCGCGCTTCGGGGTGATGCGTGGACGCGAGTTCCTAATGAAGGATTCCTACTCCTTCGATCTCACGGTCGAGGATGCCCGCGCTTCCTACAACAAGATGTTCGTCTCCTATTTGCGCACCTTCAACCGCATGGGGCTGAAATCGATTCCTATGGCGGCGGAATCTGGCCCCATTGGCGGCGACATGAGTCACGAATTCATCATCCTCGCCGACACCGGCGAGAGCGAGGTTTTTTGTCACAGGGACCTGCTCAAGCTCGATCCGCCTGGGGCCAACGTCGACTATGAGGGGGATTTGTCTCCGATCATTCAGTCCTGGACGAGCAAATACGCGGCGACCAGCGAGAAGCACGATGCCGCCCGCTTTGCCAAAGAGGTCCCGGACGCCGACCGCTTTACCACCCATGGCATCGAGGTCGGCCACATTTTCTTCTTCGGCACCAAGTACTCCGAACCCATGGGATGCGAGGTCCAGGGTCCTAATGGGGGATTGGTGCCAGTGCAGATGGGCTCCTATGGTATCGGCGTGTCGCGACTGGTCGGCGCCATCATCGAGGCATCGCACGACGATGCCGGCATTATTTGGCCTTCCAGCGTAGCGCCTTTCGACGGCGGCTTGATCAACGTGAAAAGCGGCGATGCGGAGACCGACAAGGTTTGCGAGGAGCTCTATGCCAAGCTGGAAACCGCGGGCTTGAGTGTGCTGTACGACGACCGCGACGACCGGCCGGGCGCGAAGTTCGCGGCCTTCGACCTCATTGGCCTACCCTGGCAGCTCATAGTAGGGCCCAAGGGCATCAAATCCGGCGAGGTCGAGCTAAAGCACCGCGCGACCGGCGCCAGACACACGCTCGGCTTTGATGCCGTCCTGAATCGTCTCGTTACTTCGGCCGCCGAACTTGGCAGGGAAGCGGCATGAGCGCTAACGGGACACGCCCTTTCTCGTCCTTTGAATGGATGGTGGCGCTTCGCTATTTACGCGCTCGTCGCAAGGAGGGCTTCATCTCGGTGATCGCCGGCTTCTCCTTCATCGGCATCATGCTCGGAGTGGCGACGCTGATCATCGTCATGGCGGTGATGAACGGCTTCCGCCAGGAGCTGTTCAAGAAGATGCTCGGGTTGAACGGTCATGTCGTGGTGCACAGCCTCGATCCCAACTTCGGTAATTACGACACCGTCGCCAACAATGTGCGCGCCGTTAAGGGCGTGAAATATGCCCTCCCGTTGATCGAGGGGCAGGTGATGGTGTCGACGCCGTCATCCTCCACCGGCGCGCTCGTGCGCGGCTTACGCGAGACGGATCTCAAGGAGCTTAAGGCCGTCGCCGGCAACATCCGCTTTGGTACCCTCGATGGCTTTGACGCCAAGGAAGGCGTGGCGGTCGGGACCCGTCTTGCCAATGAGCTCAACGTCAAGCTTGGCGAAGAGGTGACCTTGCTCACGCCGCGTGGCGCCTCGACCGCGCTCGGCACGGCGCCGCGGGTGAAACGCTATCCCATCGTCGCTATCTTCGAGATCGGCATGTCGGAATATGATTCCAGCATAATGTTCATGCCGCTGGCCGAGGCGCAGCGTTATTTCTCGAAACCAGACAGCGTCACCGTGCTGGAAGTCCTGCTCGATTCCCCCGACGAGGTGAGTAAGCTTGGGCCGAGGATCATGGAGGCCGGCGGTTCGTCTATCTATATCAACGACTGGCGTCAGCGGAACGCGACTTTCTTTACTGCCCTGCAGGTCGAGCGCAACGTTATGTTCCTGATCCTCACCCTGATCGTGCTCGTGGCAGCGCTCAACATCATCTCCGGCCTGATCATGCTGGTGAAGGACAAGGGCCACGACATCGCGATTTTGCGAACCATGGGGGCGACCCGCGCCGCGGTGATGCGCATCTTTTTCATCACCGGGGCGAGCATCGGCATTGTCGGAACGTTGGCCGGCCTCGCGCTCGGCGTGCTCGTCTGCCTCAACATCGAGCGGATTCGCGAATTTATCGGCTGGATAACCGATACCGAGTTGTTCTCGCCCGAGCTCTATTACCTGTCCCAATTGCCAGCCGACATGGACACTGGCGAGACCGCTTCCGTCGTGATCATGGCTCTTGTGCTGTCTATCCTCGCCACGCTCTATCCCTCCTGGAGAGCCTCTCGTCTCGATCCAGTCGAAGCCTTGCGCTACGAGTAGGGACGAAGCGTGGGAAGGTCCGACCAAGCGCCGGCGCTTCGCCTCGAGCACTTGGAGCGCGCTTACGCGCAAGGCCCTCGCCTGATTGAGGTGCTCAAGGGCGCGACCGCTCGTCTCTATCCCGGGGAGTCCGTGGCTCTGCTTGGTCCTTCCGGTGCCGGCAAGTCCACCTTGCTCCATATCGCAGGCCTGCTCGAGCGGCCGGATCGGGGCGCTGTAGTGATCGACGGCGTCGATTGCATCAAGCTCGGCGATAGCGAGCGCACCCGCGTGCGCCGTGCGGATATCGGTTTCGTCTATCAGTTCCACCATCTCCTACCGGAGTTCTCGGCGCTCGAGAACGTGGTGTTGCCGCAGCTAATTATTGGGCTGTCGCGGCGCGAGGCCGAGGATTGCGCCAAGCAACTGTTGCATTCGCTGGGTCTTGACGAGCGCTTCGATCACCGCCCCGCGCAACTCTCCGGCGGCGAGCAGCAGCGCGTAGCGATCGCCCGCGCCGTCGCCAACGGCCC
>DASPOV010000203.1:0-5582 GCA_035625815.1 Methyloceanibacter sp. | reverse complement strand
CCAACCGTCTGGTGTCAACGCGATTCTCATCAGGCTAAAATGGCCGAATTTCGACGTTTTTGGCCAGCTTGCATTCCGTCTCGGCAAGAACTACGAACTGTTGCAAAGTTGCATCAGACGTGCGCGCGAACCGAGACGCCTTTGCAGCACTTTTCAGCCTTTTTGCTGAGGGGACGCGGGCAGCAACCATATGGAGTCACGCGTGACCGACGAGACCACGATTTCTTTTGCCAACCTCAGCCTGCCCCAAGAAGGCGTCGCCGTGATCCTTGCCGAAGAGGGACCCAAGCTCACGCCGGCGGCCAAGGGCCTCGACGAGGCCTCGAAGGGTCTTTTGTCGCGCGCCGCTAACATCAGTGGTTTCAAGGGCAAGCGGGACAGTAGCATCGATCTTCTTGTGCCGGCGGGACTGAAGTTTTCGCGTCTCGTACTCATGGGGGCCGGCAAGATGGCGGACTATAAGGCCGAGGATTGGCTTAATCTCGGCGGAACCGTGCGCGGATTGCTAACCGGTAAAGAAGGCCCCACGGCGCATATCGTGCTTGATGGAGCAGACCGTGGCATCGCCACGAAGGACGTTGCCAATTTTGCGCTCGGCGCGGCACTGCGCGGCTACAAGTTCAGAAAGTACAAGTCGAAGCCGAAAAAGAAGAACCATGCCGCGGCAGAGACCAACAACAAGACGCTGAAGAAGATCGTCATCCACACCGCCGATCCGAAAGGAGCGACGAAGCTTTACCGCACGTCGCACGCCATCGCCAATGGCGTGGTGCTTACCCGTGATCTCGTCAATGAGCCGGCGAACGTGCTTGGCCCGGCGGAGTTCGCGGCGCGGGCGAAACAGCTCACCAAGGTCGGCATCGAGGTCAATGTGCTCGCGCCGAAGACGCTAAAGCGTCTTGGCATGAATGCGTTGCTGGCCGTGGGGCAGGGGAGTGCTCGACCTAGTCACGTGGTGGTGATGCAGTGGAAGGGCGCTGGCGCGAGAGGAGGCGATCCTATCGTCTTCGTCGGCAAGGGCGTTACCTTCGACACCGGCGGCATCTCGCTCAAGCCTGCCGCCGGCATGGAGGACATGAAAGGCGACATGGCTGGAGCTGCTTGCGTCGTCGGCCTCATGCATGAGCTCGCCGAGCGAAAGGCGAAGGTCAACACAGTCGGCATCATTGGTCTCGTGGAGAACATGCCGAGCGGCGGCGCGCAACGGCCGGGCGATATCGTCGCGGCGATGTCCGGCCTCACCATCGAAGTTCTTAACACCGACGCTGAGGGGCGGATGGTGCTCGCAGATTGCCTCTGGTACGCGCAGGATCGCTTCAAGCCGAAGGTCATGATCAATCTCGCCACGTTAACCGGCGCGGTGATGGTCGCGCTAGGCAAAGAGCATGCAGGCCTCTTCAGCAACAATGATGAGCTCGCCAATCAGCTGATCGCAGCGGGCAATGCCACGGGCGAGAAATTGTGGCGCCTGCCGCTCGGAGCGAAATACGATAAGATGATCGACTCAAAGGTGGCCGATATCAAGAACACCGGTGGCAAGTGGGGCGGCTCGATCTCGGCCGCGCAATTCCTGCAGCGCTTCGTCAAGGAAGGAACTCCGTGGGCGCATCTCGACATCGCGGGTACTGCGATGTCGTCGGTCGATAGCGAGATCAATCGAAGCTGGGGTTCGGGGTTCGGTGTGCGGCTGCTCGACCAGTTCGTGCGCGATCATTGCGAGCGGGAGTGAGCCAGTGAGGCGCTGTGCGGCACATACAGTCCGGACTCGAATCTGACCCTCCTTGAAATTTTCCATAATATACGTTATGCGAAATCCAATTGCTCAGAAGGTCTCCTGGCGAATGGGGCCGACATCTCGGCATCGATCCAGAGTGCTAACGCCAAATTCGTCCGCCGGTTTCGTAGCATCGAAGCTGCCCTTCGCGCGGAAGGCCGAACACCTGAGGATTCGACGCTGGAAAAGGTGGACCAGCTCCGGGACGAGGCCAAAGCCGCGGAAAGCAGTAAGCAGAAATAGCTAGTCCGCCGTAGCGAAGCGGAGCCGCACGGCGCCCGCCAAGCGCTGTAGCCGGTGGCGCTTCTCCGACGCCACGCGGATGCGCAAATGGGTGACGCCGTCGCCAAGATCAGAGCGCTGCACCACCTCGCAATTCTCGTAGATCCAATTTGATAAGGCGCCCTCGTCGGGCTGAAGCACGAGATCGAGCGTGTGACGGCTCCGATTGAACCTCGTTTCGATCTCGCCGAGAAGCACCTTGAGCCCAAAGCCCGTCACTGCAGATGCAAGGCAAGGATGCCGGGGGTCTCTTGCCGCCTCCGTCTCGATGCGCGCACGAGTGGTGGCATCGAGACGATCCGCCTTGTTCCAGACTTCAAGCAAACGCCCCGGCTCCGCATCAGTATCGATGCCAAGCTCGGCGAGGATTGCATTGACGTCGGCGCGCTGATGGGCGCTCGTCTCGTCGGCGATGTCGCGGACATGTAGAATCAGGTCGGCTTCGAGCACTTCTTCGAGCGTGGCGCCGAAGGCAGCAATCAGCATCGTCGGCAGGTCGGAGATGAAGCCGACGGCGTCGGACAGCACCGCCTTTGAGCCATGCGGCAGGCGAATGGCGCGATGGGTCGGGTCGAGCGTGGCAAACAACGTGTCCTCGGCGAGCACGTCGGCGCCGGTCAGCGCGTTGAACAGGGTGGACTTGCCGGCATTGGTATAACCGACAAGCGTTACGGCGGGATAGGGCACCCGGGCCCTCGACTTCCGGTGAAGCGCGCGTGTACGGCGAACTTGCTCAAGCTCGCTGCGGATCATCGCTATCCGGTCGCCGATGATGCGCCGGTCGGTCTCGATCTGGGTTTCGCCGGGGCCGCCGAGAAAGCCGAAGCCGCCACGCTGCCGCTCGAGGTGCGTCCAAGAGCGCACGAGCCGGCTTTTCTGGTAGACGAGATGGGCAAGCTCAACCTGCAAGCGCCCTTCCCGCGTTCGTGCTCGCGCGCCGAAAATCTCAAGAATGAGTCCGGTGCGATCGAGCACTTTGGCGCCCCACGCGGTTTCAAGATTGCGCTGCTGTACCGGGGTGAGCGGATGGTCGACGATTACGAGTTCCGCGCCCTCGGCGCAGATCAGACCCTCAAGCTCCGCGAGCTTGCCCGAGCCAAACAAAGTTGCCGGCCGCGGGCGTGGCAACGCCACGAGACCCTTGGCGCGCACTTCGAGATTGATGGCGCGCGCAAGCCCGAGCGCCTCTTCAAGGCGAGTTGCCGGCGAACGGTGGGGTGCAAGACGCCGCTCCCCCACTCCCACGGACCGCGATGCGTCCTTTGCGAGCACCGGCTCGATCACTACCGCCTTGGTGAGGTGGCGCGCGCCACTCTTAGCGTGGCCAGCGGGAGGCCGCCTCTTGCCCTTCAGCGCTTTCGGATCAATTGGCCGCAACTAGTCTCTGGCACCTTCCGCGTCGCCGAACTCGGTCAACTGAATGGGCTGACCAGGCATGATAGTCGAAATGGCATGCTTATAAACGAGCTGCGAATGACCATCGCGGCGCAGCAGTACGCAGAAATTGTCGAACCAGGTGACAACACCTTGCAGCTTCACTCCGTTCACGAGAAATATCGTCAGCGGCGTTTTTTGCTTGCGAACGTAATTAAGAAATGTGTCTTGCAGACTTTGCGCGCGTTCTGTTGCCATGGGCTTCCCCGTCCCTTAGGTCCACGCTTACGCCGAGCGACCCCAAATGTCGTGTTTCTTGAGAGCCGGCCACATTAGACGCGATTGCGAGGCGTTACCGCAAGAGCTCTGATATGATTGCCCTCGTCGGGCCCTCGGCTAAACATGGTTAATCCTAGCGGAACGCCGCTCCCCGCTCTGTGGAATTGACCCCAAGAGCGCGCAGTTTGCGGTGCAGCGCGGACCGTTCCATGCCCACGAACTCGGCGGTTCGCGAGATATTCCCCCCGAATCGATTGACTTGGGCGAGGAGGTATTCGCGCTCGAAAATCTCCCTCGCGTCACGCAAGGGCAGCGACATCAAGTGTTCGCCCCCTGCCCCGTTGGGCGACAGCGGCACGGGCGAGATGATCTCCTCGGGCAGCATGTCGGCGGTGATGATGCTGTCGGCGTCGCCGCCCACGAGAATCATCAGCCGCTCGATGTTGTTGCGCAGCTGACGCACATTGCCCGGCCAGTCGTGGGATTGCAACACGGCCATGGCGTCCTCGCCGATGCGGCGCGGCGGAAGACCGGAGGCGACCGAGATTGCCTGCACGAAGTAGCGGACGAGCTCGGGAATGTCATCGCGGCGCTCGGACAGGCCGGGCACTCGGATTGGGACCACGTTCAGACGGTGAAAGAGATCCTCTCGCAGGCGGCCAGACGACATCTCCTTCTGCAGCTCGCGGGTGGTCGAGGAAATGACGCGTACGTCAACATGCACCTTGGTGCCGCCGCCGATCCGCTGGAACCGCTGCTCCACGAGCACGCGCAGAATCTTGCCCTGCGTCTCGAGCGGCATGTCGCTCACTTCGTCGATATAGAGCGAGCCCATATGCGCTTCTTCCAGCGCGCCAACCTTGCGCGGACCTGAGCCGACCCCCTCCTCGGTGCCAAACAGCTCAAGCTCGACGCGATCGGGCACCATGGCCGCGGCGTTGAGGACTACGAAGGGGCCGTCGGCGCGGGCAGACTTCATGTGCATCACGCGGGCAGCAAGCTCTTTGCCGCAACCGGACGGGCCGGTGATGAGCACTCGGCTGTTGGTCGGAGCCACCTTCTCGATGGCCTGGCGAAGCTGATTGACGGCTGTGGAGCGGCCAATCATCTCGAAGCTGTAGGCGCTCCGCTCGCGGAGCTCGCGATTCTCGCGTTTCAATTTCGACGCTTCGAGCGCGCGCGCGACGATCAGCACCAGGCGGTCGGCTTTGAACGGCTTCTCGATATAGTCGTAGGCGCCGCGCTTGATGGCGGCAACGGCGGTCTCGATGTTGCCATGGCCGCTGATGATCACGACCGGCAGGTCGGGATGGCTCCGCTTGATGCGGTCGAGCAGTTCGAGCCCATCGAGCTTGCTCCCTTGCAACCAAATATCGAGGATCAGCAGCGAAGGCCGCCGCTCCTCGATGGCGGCCAGCGTCTCGTCGGAGTCCTTGGCGAGCCGCGTGCCATGGCCTTCGTCCTCAAGAATGCCTGATATGAGCTCTCTGATGTCGGCCTCGTCGTCGACGATGAGGATGTCAGACGCCATGGGTTGCTTCCTCCTCTACTACGGCCGCCTCGGATGCTTTTGCCAGTTGCTGGCCGCCGTTCCCAGCGCTTGTCTCGGCCGCGCGTATTTCATCGATGTCCCGGATCGGAAGGTCCATGCGCACCGACGCTCCTTGAACTTTGCCATTCCGCTTCGGTGCATCGGCAAGCTGCAACGTTCCGCCGTGCTGTTCAGTGATCCGCTGCACGATGGCAAGACCGAGGCCCGTGCCTTTGGCGCGTGTGGTCATGTAGGGTTCGACCAGCCGCTGGCGGTTCTCCTTCGGCAGGCCGCAGCCATTGTCGATGACGGTGATTTGCAGCCTATCGCTTTTGCTGCGCA
>DASPOV010000202.1:0-5567 GCA_035625815.1 Methyloceanibacter sp. | reverse complement strand
TCAAGCACACCCGCGCCGATGACGGTTTCGGGGATCGAGCCCCACACCTTCATGGCTTTAGCGGCACCCTCCTCGCCGATCTCCTCGAGTTGGCCGCGAACGTTTTTGAGGCGGATCGACTTGTGGTTCATCACGTCGGTGTAAGTCTTCACCTGGCCAAATATGAAATGCGGGTTGAACGGCATCTCGCGGTCGAACAGGGCCTTGCACACCATGTCGGCCGCAAGCGTCCAGGTCTCCTCCACCATCTCAATGGTCTTGCCGGTCTCGGAAAATTTCTTCCAGCGCGCCATCTTGGAGTCGATGGCCGACATTAGATAGGGGAAGTACTCCTCGAACATGTTCGGATGGAAGGCGGGCTGCTGGGGCGCGCGGATCTTCTGCCAGAGCGCGCCGTCGATTGTGATCATGCTCTTGCCGAAGATCGGCCTGAGCCCGTCGAAATATTTCGTGTAGTTGTCGGCGTTAGACACCAGCACGCGCTCGGCATGTGCGGGCTCGCTCAACAAGATGACGCGCTGGTTCTTCAGGTTGATCGGGATCACGCCCCCGTATTTATCGTTGAGCGCCATGAGAACCTGCATCGGGTTCTCCTGGTTCAAAAGTGGCGTGAGCTTGAACCAGATACTCTGCTCTTCGCCGAGCCCATGTGCTGGAGAATAGGCGACGTTCATCTCGGCCATCTTCCCCCTGGTCCCGTGAATGACGAGGCAGGCGGCCGTTCGGCCAGCTTAGCCGCACCAAATCTCGCAAGTAGCGGCCAATTGCCTCTGTTTAAGCCCAGTACCTAGCACCCGGTGCTTGCGATTGTCCATCTTTGGCACCCAAAATCTGGCTGCATCTTGTCGTGCGACAACCAGCCGCGTCTAGAACATGATGAGGCGGCTGTTAATGATTTCAATCAAAGCGCTCGCTCGAGAAACGCCCACTCAGGCAAGCGGCGGCGAAAAAAGTGGCACTTGCGCCTGATCATTGGTGTCCAGCACACGTTCATCTTCCAGCGAGACCGCGCCTGAAGCCACGAGCGCAAGGGCATGAGGATAAAGGTGATGCTCGGCTTCGAGCACCCGCGCCGCTAAAGTCTCTGCGGTGTCCTCGCCAAGCACCGGAACGGCGGCCTGCGCCACAATGGGGCCTTCATCCATCTCGGCACGGACGAAATGTACGGTGCAGCCGCTGATCTTGCAGCCTGCCGCGATGACGCGCTCATGGACATGGAGGCCTTTGAAGGCCGGCAACAGCGAGGGATGAATGTTGAGGTGGCGGTCGCGCCAGCGCTCGACGAAGCCTAGTGTGTGCAACCGCAAGAAGCCAGCATTGCAGAGGAGCTCGACTTGGGCCTCGTTGAGCGCCGCGTCAAGTGCCGCGTCGAAGGCCTCGCGGGTGTGGAAGTTCTTGTGGTCGATGGTGAGCGTCGGGATGAGGGCCGCTTCTGCGCGGAGCAGCCCTTGAGCCTGCGGCACATTGGAAATGATGAGCACGATCTCCGCCGGGTAGTCGCGTCTCTTGCAGGCATTGATCAGGGCCTGAAGGTTCGACCCCCGGCCGGAGATGAGAACGCCAATGCGTTTCCTGTTCATGGCGCCTGACGCTCTTTAATCAAGCTGCCGGTAAAACGAACTGCATCTTGCCCTTTGCGTTCGACAAGGCGCCCCAGACGCCACGGCTTCTCGCCCGCCATGCGCAATGAGGCTGCGACGGAGCCAGCATCTTTGGCGGCCACAACGACCACCATGCCAATGCCGCAGTTAAAGGTTCGGAGCATCTCCGCATCGCCGAGGGAAGCCTCTGCTTGCAGCCAGCGGAACACTGGCGGCAGATGGAAAGAGCCAAGATCATTCTCGGCCGCGAGCCGATCAGGCAGCACGCGCGGGATGTTGTCGGTCAGACCGCCTCCGGTGATGTGAGCGAGCGCCTTGAGCGCCTTTGTCGCGCGGAGGGCTGCGAGAAGTGGGCGAACATAGATGCGGGTCGGCATCAGCAATGCTGCGCCCAGGGGCTTGTCTTTGGCGAAGGGCGCAGGATCGTTCCAGCCAAGGCCCGACCGTTCGACTATGCGCCGCACGAGCGAGAAGCCGTTGGCATGCACGCCCGAGGAGGGAAGCGCAAGGATCACGTCGCTCGCTTCGAGATCGGCGCGCGGCAGAAGCTCAGCGCGCTCGACGGCGCCCACAGCAAATCCGGCGAGGTCGTAGTCGCCGGTAGCGTAAAGTCCCGGCATCTCGGCGGTCTCGCCGCCGATAAGCACGCAGCCCGCCTCCCGGCAGCCTTCAGCGATGCCGGCAATAACACGCGCCGCCATGCCCACATCGAGCTTGCCGCAGGCGAAGTAGTCGAGAAAAAACAGAGGCTCTGCGCCCTGCACGACGATGTCGTTGACGTTCATGGCGACAAGATCGATGCCGATCCCGTCATGCTCGCCGGTCTCGATCGCAAGCTTAAGCTTGGTGCCGACCCCGTCGGTCGCGGCGACAAGGAGGGCGTCCTTGAAGCCGCAGGGTTTGAGGTCGAAGAGGCCGCCAAATCCACCAATGCCGCCTACCAGGCCGGCACGGGCCGTCTTGGCAGCGAGCGGGCCTATCGTTTTGACCAGCGCATTGCCCGCATCGATATCGACGCCGGCGTCGCGGTAAGTCAGGGGGGCCTTGTCCTTGGATTTCGTGGGCACCGTAGGCACTGAGGGAGCAAGATGCGAGGTTCAAGCGCTCCGGCATATCAAGCGGCCGACGCGTACCCGTCAAGGCCGGAGGGCTTCGTTAGCGAAGGCTGGCCCCGCGCCAGTCACATTTGCACGCTGTATCGGCATCTGGTGAGATAGTCTGCAGGCTCGCGATCGTCTAAGCGATCACCCAGAAGGCGAATAGGTTCGGCATGGGCAATGCCTCACAAAGTTTGATCCTCGGCCTTTGCCTTGTATTTGGGGCGTTTGCTGCGTGTGCCCAGGCCGACGACACGCCCTATACGATTTCCAAGCTCGTTGTCGACGTTACCGCCAAGAATGCCGTCGCCGCCAAGACCAACGCGCTCGCCGAAGCGGGGAAGGTCGGTCTCAATAGGGTGCTGCGGCGCGTCGTTCCCTTCAGTTTCTATTCAAAGCTGCCCGACCTCCAACAGGAACAGATCGAGGGTCTGGTCAACGACCTCACCATCCGCAAAGAGCAATATTCCACAACGCGTTATATGGCGACTCTCGATATCAGCTTCAACGAATCGGGGGTGAAGCAGTTCATCGCCAGTCTTGGCCTTCCCTTGAGCGAGGAGCGGGCGCCCATGATCTCGATCCTTCCGGTCGTCATCGAGGGCAATCAGGTGAAGAGCGGCGGCAATGATGGCTGGCGCCAGGCGTGGCTCGACCTCGACCTCGCGCACGGGCTCACCCCCGCTAATGTTTTGCAGGCGCGACCCGGCCTTGAGGCCGGGACGGTGCGTGCCGTGCTTGCCGGGGATGCGAGTGCCTTCGCCTCGCTGCAGGGCGACTATGGTAGTGCGCCGCTCGTCATCGCCGTTGGGCAGGCTGTCGATGGTGACCAGTTCATCACACGGCTTGCCGGCACCGATGGCGTGGGGCGCATCAATTATGGACGCAGCGATAAGCTCAATGGCGGGGCGGCGCCAAAGACCTCGGCCAAAGACGCGGCCGCATTCGCTTATGCTGTGCTGGAGGATCGCTGGAAAGCGACGCGCGCTCCCCTGGAGCCAATCGAACCGGGGCGTTACGAGAAGGAGATGCCGCCCCAGGGCGCCCCGCAAGGAGAGACTGGGCGCTTGGTGACGGCGGTCGTGGAGTTTGCCGGGCTCAAGCAATGGCAAGACATCCTCGCGCGGCTGACGCACGTTCCCGGCATTCGGACGCTTGATGTCAACTCGCTCTCGGCGCGGACGGCCTCTATCACCTTCGGCTATGCGGGCTCCCTCGGCCGTCTCCAGAAGGTGCTCGCCGACAGCGGATTTTCTTTCGAGAACGGAGAGGAAAACTTCGTGCTCCGGGCCCGCTAACCCAAGCCTTCGATGCGGGTCATAAATCTGCTACCTCTTAGGACTTCAATAGGTTGAGTCGGCGTTTAAAAGGTTTGGCGTAGGAGCGAAACGCCCGTGAATATCCCGAACATCCTGACCTTGGCGCGGATTGTGCTCGTCCCGCTGGTGATATGGCTCATCATCACTCACGAGATGACGGCGGCCTTCGTGCTGTTCCTGCTAGCGGGTTTTTCGGACGCCGCCGACGGCTACCTCGCCAAGCGCTTCCAATGGCGCACCGAGCTTGGCGCCTATCTCGACCCGATCGCCGACAAGCTGCTCCTGATGAGCATCTATATAACGCTCGGCTTTTCCAATCATCTCCCGGCCTGGCTGGTGATCGCGGTAGTGAGCCGCGACATCCTGATCATCGGCGCCTTCCTGTTGTCCTGGGTGCTGTCGCGGCCGGTACCCATCCACCCGTTGCTCGTGAGCAAAGCCAACACCCTCGCCCAGATCGTGCTAGCGGGCCTCGTGCTGGCCGAGCTTGGTCTCGGTCTCGGCCTCGAGAGCCTGGTACGCATCCTCGTTCCGGTGACGGGCGCGCTCACCATCCTGTCCGCCGGAGCCTATTTCTGGGGCTGGCTCGCGCATATGGCGAGCTATGAGCCCACGCCCGCTCCATTGACGTCGCGCCAGGGCAAGTCGGTTCCGCTGCAAGGCCCGGAGCAGTCGCGGGTCAGGGTTTCGTGACGGTCAGGCAGCTCAACCTCGATCTGCCGCACCGCGCGGCTCTCGGCGCGGAAGACTTCCTGGTCAGCGAGTGCAATCGCGGGGCCGTCCGGCTGATCGACTCCTGGCCTGACTGGCGGGACAACGCGCAGCTCATCATCGGGCCTGCGGCGAGCGGCAAGACGCATCTTGCCCGGGTGTGGCAGGCTCGCTCAAGCGCTGAAACACTGACGCCAACGGGCCTTGACGTCGGCCTGCTCGACTCCACGGGGGAAGGGACGCCCCTGATCATCGAGGACGTCGATCGCGCGGACTATGATGAAAAGGCGTTGTTTCATTTGCTGAACCTTGCCCGCGAGAAGCGGCTCTTCGTTTTGCTCTCCGCGCGTGACGCGCCCAACCGCTTCAATTGCTCGCTCCCCGATCTCCGATCGCGGCTCAATGCGTTGCCGGCAGTCCGCATCGGTGCCCCAGACGACGCCCTGCTGAAGACTGTGATGCTAAAACATTTCGCCGATCGTCAGCTTTCCATCGATCCGAGGGTGCTCGATTTCTTGGCGCTACGCATCGAGCGCTCCCTTGCCGCGGCGGCGGTAGCGGTTGCCGCGATAGACCGGGCCGCGCTCGGATCGGGGCGCAAGCTAAGCCGCCAGTTTGTGGCGGAGGTGCTGGGGACGGAGGTTTCGTCCGACTAGCCTCGAATTGGCCATCTCCGTAACGGAAGTGATAGAGTTCATGCGCTACCTCCGAGTCTTGCGCGCAGGGCGGCAAGCAAGTTGCGAAATTTACGAGTCTATCCATGACCTTACCGGAACAGCTGCAACCGCATGATGCAAGCGCCGGGATTGCTGCATTCGGGCCGCATCGGTTCTTCAACC
>DASPOV010000201.1:0-6680 GCA_035625815.1 Methyloceanibacter sp. | reverse complement strand
CAAAGACATCGAGGCCCCGATGTTCGTCATCGGCACCGAGACCGACCACATCGCGCCCTGGCGCTCGGTCTACAAGGTGCAGCTCTTCACCGACAATGAGCTGACCTTCCTCCTAACCAATGGCGGGCACAATGCCGGGATCGTGTCGGAGCCCGGGCATCCCGGGCGTCGTTATCGCATGGCGACGCGCAAACGCGGCGATCGCTACATCGATTCCGATACCTGGCTCACTCGCGCCACCTCAGGCGAAGGCTCATGGTGGCCCGCATGGATTGCCTGGCTCGAGGCGAAGAGCGAGGCAGAACGAGTGGTGCCGCCTGCGATCGGCGCGCCCCCGCGCGGGCTCATGCCGCTTTGCGCAGCGCCCGGCGTCTACGTACACGAGCGCTAGCCGTCGCGGGATCGGACCGAGTGTCCAGCCGGCGGTAGAGCTGCCGCTTCACGATCTCGACGATCTCTACGAGCAAAAAAACGCGGCAAGGGTGCACGCCAGGAACAAATAAAAGTCCAGGGGCGGTTCCACGAAGCCCAACAGCCACACAAGGTCGCGTGTTGCCCCAAGCTCGGCGAGCAACCGAGGCAAGGGGAGGTTCTAGAGCAGAGTCTCGACCATCTTGCGGGCTCATGGGCTCATTCCGCTCGCCGAAATGTGGACTATTCCCAGAAGGATTTCACCTTGGCGAAATCTGCGTGCGCTTGTTGGGCGCGATCGAGCAACTCGTCAACATCGGCTTCTTTTGGCGTCAATAGCCCATGCGCATGTTCCCCGAGGTCGTGGCCATTGGCGGCCAGGGCCTCGCGCCGAGCGAGGTCGTTCAGCGCGCCAAGCTGGTCCTGCAGTTCCTTCAACGCGATCAGCGCCGCCTGCCGCCGCTCAGCGTTCTTCTCGCCGGGAAAGACGCCAGCGAAGAATTCGACCGCGTAGCGCAAATTCTTAGTCCTGATTCGCAGCTTGTGCCGCTTCTTGACATCGAGCGCACGTAACTCCGCACCCTTCTCCCTTATCCTTTGTTGCCCGCGGGAGAGCAATTTGGCGGCATGCTCCGCGATCTTCTCCTCGCGCCGCTTGCGCAGCGACTCGTCGTGCGTCCAGGGACCTGCCTCGATCCACTCGGCGACATCGAGCAGGACAGTGCGAAAACGCTCCGACCGGACTGAGTTGGCCGCCGCCCCATAGGCTTTGGCGCGAGCATTGGCGAAGGCGCGGCGCGTCTCGGCGAAGCGGCCATCGTCGCCATCGGTCACGCTCATCGGCTGCAAGATATCGGCCGCGAAAACGTCGAGGTCGCGCGCGGGCCCAAGCTCCTTCGTGATCCACTTCAATTCGTCCTTGATCCTGTCTCGCTTGGAGTCGGCGACGATCCTCTCGAACGCGACGATGGCGGCGCGCAGGCGCCGGAGGCCAATGCGCATTTGATGTAAGGACTGTGCATCGCCCGCGCACACACCGCGCTCATTGACGATGATCTGCCGGAGGCAGTTTTGCGCAATGGCGCGGAACGCCGGCTGGCAGGACAGATTTCCATCAAGATCCAGCCGCGTTGCTTTCTCCGCTCCCGGTGCAGCGTTCGTTGCAAGCTCGTAGCCGCGCTCTGCCTTCGTCTTTACCGCGAGCCGCAAGGGGACCGTCGCGGCGAGACTGCGTGCCAAGCGGAATAGATCAGCCGGATCTCCTCCCTTCAGCTCAAGCTCGACCTCATGCACGGGAGTCTGGCGCTGTCCAGTCTCGATCGCGCCGCGATCGACGGCAACCTCGATCTCCGACCCGTTGGTGGTAACGTGATAGATTCCTCGCTCGATGCTGGTCTGAAAGAGTGGCCGCAAGGCCTCGCCCACACCGGCCTTCAACAGCGGCTCAAGTGGCGTGCCGACGGCCAGGCCCAAATTCGGATCTCGGCCCTTGATCTCGCGCTCCCATTCCGGGCGATCAAACAGCTCGGCCATGCCATCCATGCCCTTGATCGTCTGCATATAACCCTTGCCAGTATTGCGCACGCGCAAGCAGACGCGCGCCTTGTGCAAGGCGAGATCGCCGGTGTCGTAATAGACCGAAATGAGGGTCTGCCGATCGAGCCTTAATCCAGCAAGAACAGGATGCGCTTCGATCGCGGCAAGATGGGCGGGCTCGAATTCAAGTTTAAGCTCGAGCTCTCTCCGCTCACGTTCGGGCTTACTTGGATCCACCATAACCGTACTCTTATTCACCGCGCCGATAGAGCCGGAAGGCGCTGAAACTATCATGTCTGGAGAGGGTCAATCTTATGCGAAAGTCACTGAACTGTCACAAATCCTGCGTGATAGGGCGTGCGAAGGACTCTAGGTGGGAGGTGGCGGGGCCGGCGGTTCAGCTTGCCCCTCGGGCGCGGCCGGCTCAGGGGGTGCGCTATTGATTGCGTCGGCGGTCCACGGCACAAGCTCGCTTGCGGCCTTGCTGAAGGCCTTGTTGAGTGCAGCCGCCGCTGCCGGCGCATTGCTGCCGGTCGCCGGCGCCGTGCTGTGGAACGTTTTCGCCGCTATGATCTTACCACCGGGCCCCAGCACCTTCGCCTCGAAGGAGAATTCGCCTACGGGCTCGGCTCCGGTCACGAGCGAGAAGCTTCTGATATCGAGCAGGAGCTGAAAGCCCGCTTCAAATCCATCCCGCGGCCGGCTTACGGCGCGTGAATAGCCGGCATTCTCGAAGCTCTGGATGATCTTCTCCTGCAAGAGGATCGGAACATTGTCGGTCCATTTCGCATCGGCGATGTCGGTGGTCTCCGCGGCGTCGGCGGGGCGAACGCGAATCTTATCGGTGTTGAGCGCGAGCAGCGCCGACGGCTCCGGGATCACGAGCTGCCAAGACGGCGTCGCGGCGAGAGCAGGGAAGTCCTTCACCGCGCTGACATCGAAGACTGGCACCTCGGTCTTGGACGCCCCACCACCGGTCAGCCGCTCGAGCCCGCCGAGAAGGCCCTCGATGCGGTCCGAGTTCCGCGCGAGAACGTCGCTGAAGGTGTTGAAGTTGGCGATGGCGCTGTGGAAGTTGTCGGCGTTGTCGGTGAGGATCGCATCGAGCTTGCGCAGCACGCCGCGCGCGAGCGACGTCCAATCCTGGCCGGTCCCTGGCTCGGCGCTAAGGAGCGGCAGCCCGCCGTTCTCGATGGACGCCGGTGGGCTCGATGCGTCGCCGCCCGTGAGCGTCACCGCCGCGCCGCCGGTCAACCCTTGCGATTCAATCCCCACCTGCGTGTCGCTGCGAACCGGCGTGCCGCTTGCCACGGCGATGGTGGCGATGACCTGCTCTGGATGGTCGGGATCGAGTGCAAGCGTAGTCACCTCGCCGACGCGAATGCCGTTGAACAGCACTGCCGACCCCACCAGTAGCCCCGACACCGAACTCTCGAAACGCAACCGGTATGAGGCGCGCTCCCCGAAGCCGCCTTTGCTCTCGAGCCAATAGACGAAGGCGAAGCTTGCCGCGATCACAGCGAGCATGAAGGCTCCAATCAGCGCATAGCGGGCACGGGTTTCCATCTTCGAGTGCCTCAATTCACAAGCTGGCCGATCCTACTCGTAAGCATTCCGCCGCGCTTCCCCCGGAAATAGGTCTGCACCCAGGGATGGGTACATTCCAGCATGGCCTCCATCGGTCCCACACACACGATCCGGCCGTCGGCGAGAGCAGCGACGCGGTCGCACACGGTGTAAAGGCTTTCAAGATCATGCGTCACCATGAACACGGTCAGGCCGAGCGTCCGCTGTAATGTCTTGATCAGGGCATCGAAGTCGCCCGCGGCAATCGGATCGAGACCAGAGGTTGGCTCGTCCAGGAACACGATCTCGGGGTCGAGCGCGAGCGCGCGCGCGAGTGCCGCGCGCTTGGTCATCCCCCCCGACAACTCGGCCGGGAACTTGTCCGCATCAATCGGCGTGAGACCCACCATCTCGAGCTTGGCAAGCGCCATCTCGTCGAGCAGTCGCTGGGAAATGTCGAGATTCTCACGCATGGGAAATTGCACGTTCTGGCGCACGGTGAGGGAGGAGAACAGCGCGCCCTGCTGAAACAGGACGCCCCAGCGACGCTCCAGCGCCCGGCGCTCTTCTCCGCTTGCCTTGTCGAGATCGACGCCGAGCACCTCGATGGTGCCCTGGCGCTTCGACAGCAGTCCGATGATAGTGCGCAGCAGGACCGACTTGCCGCCGCCGGACGCCCCGACCACGCCGAGAATTTCGCCCGGGCGCACGGCGAGTGACAGATGGTGGAGCACGACCTGGTCGCCAAATCCGACCTCGAGATCCCGCACCAAGATGACCGGCTTTTCCTTCACGTTCGTCACATTCCGATGGAGGCAAAGAAGATGGCAAACAGGCCATCGAGCACGATCACGAGGAAGATCGACTTCACCACCGACGCCGTCGTCTGCAGTCCGAGCGATTCGGCGCTGCCCTTGACGAGCAGCCCCTCGGCGCAGGCCACGACCGCGATCACCAGGCCCATGAACGGGGCCTTGATCATGCCCACCTTGAAGTGGGTGAGCGAGATCGCCTCCTCGAGACGCGAGATGTAGATCTCGGGGCTCATGCCGCCATAGAGCCACGCAACAAGACCGCCGCCGTAAAGCGCCGCCATAGAACCAAGAAATGTGAGTACGGGCAGCGCCACGATGAGCACAAGGACGCGCGGCAGGATGAGGACCTCGACGGGATCGAAGCCCATGGTACGCAGCGCATCGACCTCCTCGCGCATCATCATCGAGCCGAGTTCGGCGGTATAAGAGCTGCCCGAACGGCCCGCCACCATGATGGCGACGATGAGCACGCCTACCTCGCGCAAGATAAGAATGCCGACGAGGTCCACAGCATAGAGCTCGGCGCCGAATTTGCGGAAGTGGAAGATGCCCTGCTGGGCGATGATGGCGCCGATCAGAAGGGTGATGAGCAGGATGATGGGAACCGCTTGCCAGCAGACGCGATCGATCTGATTCACCGCCGAGGTGAAGCGGAAGTCGCGCGGGCGGGTGAGCACGCGAACCCCTGCAATGCCGATGGCGCCAAGCATGTTGGCGAAGGTCATGAGGTCTCGCTCGAAGCCCATGGCCCCGTGGCCCAAGGCCGCGAGCGCCGCGATCAGTGCGTTGCCCCTGACGGGCGGCGTGACCGGCTCCAGATTTACGCCGCTCATTTCCTTAAGCAGGGTTTGGTCGTGCTCGGGCATGCCGACGACGGAGGCTGAGCTGCCAGCGTTGCGCCATTGCCGCGTGAGACGTTCGAGCAACCAGGCGCCGAAAGTGTCGAACGCGCGCACGTCGCGCATGTCGATGGAGACGGCCCTGGCCCGCGCCACGTCTTGAGCGACGCTGTCGACAAGGGTTTCGAGCTCTCCGGCATTGGCCGCGGTCCACGAGCCGCCTGCGGCAAGCTTGAGCCGGCCATCCTCGAACGTCGCTGTCAGCAAAGACCCGTTGGTCGCCATGTACACCTCCAGCTTTATGATCGCTGTGGCTTAGCCATAGAGACCTCGTCGCTTGCGAAGGCAAGGCCCGATTCAATGTCGGGAAAGGTTGGGAGAGGTCAACTCCGTGCAAGCGTTATGCGCACACCCTGCAACGCGACTCCTTGCGTTGAGATCGTGACGCTCTGGCTCGACTTCGTGAAGGAGACAAGCATCGTGCCGGTGACACCGCCGTGGATCGAGAGCGTTATCATGTTGGGCGCCGCCGTTCCCGTGGCGCTTCCCGAGGCATTGAACGTGCGCTCTTCCCAACTGCCGGAAAGGCGCCCGCCGCTGTAGCTGAGCTTGCTTCTGATCTCGATCTTGTAACTTTCACTCTGGCAGCGGATGGCCAAGCCTAGCTCGGCGCCGCCTCCGGTGTAGTAAGCATTGCACTTGATGCGCTCCGTCCTCCCCTTATCGAGATGCATCTCACCGGAGCCGCCCCATGACCCCAGTAGTGTGTCGAATGGACTGGAGTCGGCACGAGGGGCGGAACCGGGAATGAGGACGAAGGGCGCAGCGATGGCGATCACCACAAGCCGCAGAATGCTTGAACGCAAAATCATGGATTGAGCTTCTCCCTGAGCTCCAAGTTTACGTCGCCAATGACCCAGAATTGCGACGCGCTTTAAATCTCGGCAAAAACCGATAAGTCCGAGCGAGAGTTGCACCGAATTGGCACCGGATCCCTTCGCTTCGCCTACCAGCATAACCACTTTGATCCCGATCTTAGTGTAGCCGATTGCCTCAGCCTGCTCTTGATGTCGCTGATCCATGCCGCTCTAGCGCGGCGGTTGTCTTGCCAACCTCACCCGTGCCACCGTAGCCATCAATGTGTGGGTTAGAAGGCACGTTAACCAAACGTGGCGCGAAGAATACGGTATGGCAACATTTGGTCGTATTGATGGGCGGCGGTTCGTTCGTCCTTATGTGGCGGATTGTGAATTGAACGCGGTCCCGCGATGAAGCTTTTAATTGCAGTGGCACTGGCCGCGCCTTTGCTGATAACCCCCAGCTTCGTCTTTGCCGACGGAAGATGGGTCAAGGCATTGCAAACGCATTGAAAATGCTCGAAAACTGGCTGGCGCTCAGTGGCACCGTATGGTCGCCGACTGCTCCAAGAACAGGGTACAACTATACGGTTCGTGAGTCACAACGCCTTGACGTGGCGGTTATCTTCGAGCCATCACGCTTCTTGAGCGTAGCG
>DASPOV010000200.1:0-3425 GCA_035625815.1 Methyloceanibacter sp. | reverse complement strand
AAGATAAAAATCATTGAAACAATAATCCTCATTTGCTTTCCCTCCTTTGATGGCAGTCACCACGAGAGACGAGCCGTGGTCGGGCTCGGTGTCTTAATTTGTAACATCCCTGCAAACTGACAGCAAAACTGTTGCCTATCGAATACGCCGCCCGCACCAAGCGATCGTAAGCGGTGAAGGGCAGCCCTTCTCTTTTGCCTAGCCTTCGAGCTCCAACGCCTCGCTGTTCTTCAACACAGCCTCCGCCTTCGCCGTGTAGCGTCCGTCCGCCTCATGCAGCACGAGTCCCGGAAGGAGTCGAAGGCCGGCGCGGCTTCCCTTTCGTGCCTGGAGAATGACGCGGAGCGCAGGCTCGCCCTCCTTCGGAAACAGCGGAAAAAGCGTCACGGCGCCGAAACGCCGGTCGAGCAGCGGCAGCAATCCAGACAACGCCTCCGGCGTGTGGATCAACGTGACCCGTCCCTTCGGTGCGGCAAAAGTGGCAAGGAAGCGGACCCAGGCCTCAAGCGCACCGCCTCGCATGATGTGAGCCGCGGCCCGACCTCGATCTGGGGTAGGGCGAACCGTGCCCTCTGCATGGAAGGGCGGATTGGCCATGACTTGGTCGTAGCCCTCGCGGACGAGGCCCTTGGCAAAGAGCGTCTCCGCCGGGGCGGTTAAATCGGCGGTAATCGCGCGGAATTGTCCAGCAAAGCCATTCCGCGCCGCATTGGCTTCCGCGAGCGCTGAGGCGCATTGGTCGATATCGACGCCGGTCACATCAATTTGGGCGAAGCGGGCAAGGAGACAAAGTCCTGCCACCCCGACGCCCGCACCTGCGTCTAGCACCTGCTCGCCCGGGTGCACAGGAACCGCGGCCTGCAACCACACTGCGTCGCTGCCGGCTCGGTGTCCTGCCTTGGGCTGCGACACGCTGATGCGGCCGCCGAGAAAGTCGTCCAGCGTCGTTGCGGGCGAGCGCGAGCCAGTCCGACCCGTCTGGTCAGTCTTTGTCTTCAACGATGACATGTCCAATCCCGGCGCCGGTAAGGAGGGCGCGGGCGCGCTCCACCCTGTCGCTTGCCACGAGCACGCGTCGGGGCAGCGCCCCAATCGAGCCTTCCAGAACGCTCATATTCGTGTCGGCGACCATGAAGTCTATGCCCTCCTCTTCGAGCAGCGCGCTCACAAAGGAAATCAACACCGCGTCGTTTGACCGCAACAGTTCCTTCATGGAGCGGAGCCTTGACGTTGAAGCCGGAGCACCGACACTATTCTCTGTTAAGTCAATCGCATGTTAAGAGCCGGCATTCTCGGAGGAGTGTTTTGGGAGTCGTTGTCCAGCTTTCCGGTGCGCATGATCCAAGGGCAAGCCTTGCGCCTCTACTCGCGCTTGTCGAGGAGGATATGGGTCATGTCAACCGCATCATCCTCGATCGCGCCCGGTCCAATGTCGAGCTGATCCCCGATCTTGCCCACCACCTGATCGACTCCGGTGGCAAGCGCCTGCGGCCCATGCTCACCATCGCCGCGGCGAACCTCTGCGGCTATCGGGGCGACGGCCATGTGCGGCTCGCGGCGAGCGTTGAGTTCATGCATACCGCGACGCTTCTTCATGACGACGTGGTCGACGAGAGCGATCTGCGGCGCGGCAAAACGGCGGCCCGGCTCTTGTGGGGCAATGAGGCGAGCGTGCTCGTCGGCGACTTTCTCTTGGGCCAAGCCTTCAAGATGATGGTGGATGTTGGCTCGCTCGGCGCGCTGCGTATATTGTCTGACGCAGCGGCGGTGATCGCCGAAGGCGAAGTGATGCAGCTCATCACCGCCAAGAACACCGAGACCACCGAGGACGATTATCTTTCGGTAATCGACGCCAAGACCGCGGCGCTTTTCGCTGCCGCCGCGGAAGTCGGCGCCGTCATCGCAAACCGGCCGAGATCGGAAGCCGCCGGGCTCAAATCCTATGGCCGTAATCTCGGGCTGGCCTTTCAGCTCGTGGACGACGCGCTCGACTATTCCGGCGAGCCGTCCATGCTGGGCAAGAGCGTCGGCGACGATTTCCGTGAGGGCAAGATTACGCTTCCCGTCGTGCTGTGTTATCGCCGCGGCAATAACAAAGAGCGCGCTTTCTGGCAGCGCACGCTCCAAGACGGCACGATCGGCGAAGATGATCTGCGCGAGGCCATGGGCCTGATGCAAAAGCACAATGCCCTAAGCGACACGATGGAGCGCGCGCGGCACTACAGCGCTATTGCCCGCGACGCGCTCGCCATCTTCCCTGATTGCGACGCCAAGACTGCCCTGCTCGATGCTGTGGCGTTCTGCGTCGACCGCCCTTTCTAGTCCACGCTCGCCCCAAGGGTCGTCGCCCTGACCCACCAAGAAGGCCGTGCGGCGTTGATCTGAGTCAAGCCTCGATTCGCCTCGTCTTCTGTCGCGAATAGGGCAAAGCAGGTCGGCCCGCTTCCGGCGAGCCGCACGAGACGTGCGCCATCGAGGCGCTTCAGAGCTGCCAGAACCTCGGCGATGACGGGCGCCAATCGACGCGCCACAGCCTCGAGATCATTGCCGCGCGGCGCGACATAGTCGATGAGCCGCGCGACGCTTCCGCCGAAATCGGGAACTACCCTATCACACGGCTCTTTGCGGGGGTTGGCCGCCGCGTCGACCGCGGCGTAGACGTTTGCCGTGGCAAGTAGGATCCCAGGATTGGCGAGCACAACGCCGCAGGCGGGTATGCCGCGAACGGCGGTGACCGTCTGCCCGCGGCCGGTCATGAGCGCCGGACGGCTCTCCAGGCAGGCGGTCACATCGGAGCCGAGGCCTGCAGCGATCTCGGCGAGAGCAGCCGGCCCAAGCACACCAGGATTGGCTCTCGCGAGCAGCCTCAAGGCCGCCGCGGCGTCAGCCGAGCCGCCGCCGAGACCGGCGGCGACAGGAAGCGTCTTGGTCAGGCGGAAGTGGCCAAGCTTAGGCGCTGGTGCAATTGCCTTGACGGCTTCAGCCGCCGCGGTCACGAGATTTTCGCCGCGAAGCGCGCTGCCGAAGGGCCCGTCGATAACGAGGGCGAACTCGTGTCCAGACTCAAGCTCGAGACTGTCGCCGAGCTCGGCGAAGGCCACGAGACTGCGCACCTCGTGGTAGCCGTCGGCGCGGCGACCAAGAACCTCAAGTGTGAGGTTGAGCTTGGCCCTTGCAGTGTCGCGGAGCGCGGTCATCGCGAAAGCTCCGCAAATCCCAGAGAGCAGGACTATTCGGCGATCTTCTGAACGGCGGAGTTCTCGGCCTTCGTTGCGGGGGTATCGGGAAGACCCTCCTTCAGCTTCTTGTCGATGGTCGCGATGAGATCGTTGTCCGGCTTGAGCGTTAGGCTCTGCTGCCATTGGTATTTCGCCTCAAGCTTTCGCCCGATGCGCCAATAGGCATCGCCGAGATGATCGTTGATG
>DASPOV010000199.1:0-6304 GCA_035625815.1 Methyloceanibacter sp. | reverse complement strand
GCAAGTTCAAGGGCCGGACCTCAATTATCTCTTCGCGCCGCTGAAACGCGCGCGTCTCGACTATATGGCGCAAAAAGCCACCGAGATGGGCGCTCGTCTGCTCAAGCCTGTGATCACCCGCCGCACGACGGCCGAGCGCGTCAATAAGAAGCGGCTTCTCGCCAATGCGATCGAGGCCGCCGAGCAATGCGGGATCCTGTGGGTGCCTGAGGTGGCAGAGCCTGAGAAGCTTTCGTCCGTCCTCGATACGTGGGACGAAAGCAGGCTCCTCGTCTTTGCCGATGAAGCTGCGCGAGTCGTCTCGCCGCTTGCGGCGCTCGCTACCGAAAAGCCCCGTCCACTTGCTGTGCTGATTGGGCCTGAGGGCGGATTTGAGGAGGAGGAGAGAGCGCTTCTCCTAAACGCGCCCTTTGTGCTGCCAATTTCCCTTGGGCCACGACTGATGCGTGCCGACACGGCGGCGGTTGCCGCGCTTGCCCTCGTCAACGCCGTACTTGGCGACTCGCGCTCCTGACCCATGCCATGTTCGCGCGGGCGCCAACGTGCTAGGAGCGGCGCACTCACCCCCCAACTCAAGCCGTGAAATCGGGCGGAGCTCATCCCCATGTCGACACGCGTAGCTGGGCCGCAAGGTCCGACCATCGAGTCGCGGGACGAGCTTGTCGCTTATCTCGAAGCTGGTTCGAAGCCGATGCAGGATTGGCGCATCGGCACTGAGCACGAGAAGTTCGGCTTCTACCGGCGCAGCCACACGCCGGTCCCTTATGAAGGCGAACGGGGCATCCGCACCCTGCTCGAGGGCCTCAGGGATCGTTTCGCCTGGGACGGAGTGCTCGAGCACGGCAACATCATCGCGCTTCGCCACGCCGACTGCCTCAAGGGCGGCATCATCAGCCTCGAGCCCGGCGGCCAGTTGGAGCTCTCCGGCGCCCCGCTTGCCACCCTGCACGAGACCTATGAGGAGCTCCACCAGCATCTGATCGAGGTGAGGGAGATCGGTGGCGAGCTCGGCATCGGGTTCCTCGGAATCGGCTTCTCGCCGAAATGGACGCTCTCCGAGACTCCGGTCATGCCCAAGGCGCGCTACGGTATCATGCAGCGCTACATGCCGAAGAGAGGGCGGCTCGGTCTCGACATGATGTTTCGCACTGCCACCGTCCAGGTCAATCTCGACTTTGCCGACGAGGCCGACATGGTGGGGAAAATGCGCGCAGGCCTCGCGCTCCAGCCGATCGCCACCGCGCTCTTTGCCAATTCGCCCTTCACCATCGGCAGGCCGAATGGCTTCAAGTCCTATCGCGCCGAAATCTGGCGTGACACCGATCCCGACCGCACCGGCAATCTTCCCTTCGTATTCAAGGCTGGCATGGGATTTGAGCGCTATGTGGACTACGCACTCGAGGTTCCGATGTATTTCGTCTACCGCAATGGTCGCTACATCGACGTGGCGGGAGCCTCGTTCAGGGAATTCCTCAAGGGTCGCCTCGACCAGCTTCCGGGCGAGTATCCGACGTTCGACGATTGGGCCGACCATCTCACCACCATCTTCCCCGATGTGCGGCTCAAGCGATTCCTGGAGATGCGCGGCGCCGACGCCGGCCCATTCTCAGAGCTCATGGCACTTCCCGCCTTCTGGGTCGGGCTCTTGTACGACCCCGATTCACAGGCCGAAGCTGCAGCGCTCATCGCCGACTGGACCACGAGCGAACGAAAGCATTTGCGCGATCAGGTTCCGCGCCTTGGGCTAGAGACGCCGTTTCGCGGCGGCACGGTGGCCGATATCGCGCGCGCCGCTGTGGCCATCGCCGAGAAGGGGCTCATGCGCCGTGCCATGATCGACAAGGATGGTGATGACGAGCGGAAACATCTTGCCCGGCTGGCCGAGAGCGCGGCGGAAGAGCGGTCCCCGGCCGATCGGCTGCTCGCCGAATATACCGGAGAGTGGGCCGGTGACATCGAGCGGCTGTTCGACACCCACGCGCTTTAGTCGGGAACCCTTCAAAAGCGCAAGGACCCGGGTTGAAACCCCGTCCGAATGCCTAAATCCGCCCCGAGTCGCCGTCTAGTCCGCATAACCTGCACGGGCGAGGCGCGAATCCGTCCCCAGACGGATGCTTGGTCGGCGGTAGAGAGTGCCGTCGACCTTTTTTGTGCGCTTATTTCAGATACGCCAGCGCGTCACCGAAGCCTTGCAGCGAGACCGGGATACCGATGCCAGCCTCCGGTGTGTCGAAGATGATGAACATGGCGGTTCCCCCACCCATCATCTTCTTGATGACCTCGTCCTGCAGCACCACCTCGGCGATGCATCCCCTCTTGCTGCATTTGAGGAAGGGGGCGTTGCCGATGTCCTGGTTGTCGATCTTGAGCCCGAGCCCGGTGGGAAGCAGCACACCGAGCGGTACTACGACGCGCAAGAGCTTCTTGTCCTCGCCAATGGCTTTGTAGAACACGACCGTCAGCCCGACATTCGGCCGGTCCTCGGCCGTGACGCTCTGCACCAGCGCGCATTTCTCCTCTTTGGCGCCGGGCGGCGTGCGGCAACTCACCTGCCACGCGCCGTAGGTCTGCTTGACCACGCTTCCGGCACCTGTGGCCACACTGTCTGCGTCTTGCGCCTGAGCAGGTGGAACGCCGACGAGCGCATAGGCGAGCAAGACGGCAAGCACCGCGGAGGGAGGGCGTCTTGAATCTGACAAAATAGGTCTAGTCGCTTGAGGCATGGGGCGCGCGCGCGTTCGCACGGGTGCTCCCTCGATCGACAAAAAGGTGTATTGCCCAGTTGCCGGCCATAGCGACCTTATGCGGGTTGCCGGTCATGCCGACCTTATGCGGAATGCTGTCTTTGCCGGTCAAGCCGGATATGTGAATCGCCTTCGCCGAGCATTGGGGCCAATTTTCGGCGCTGGGCGCCGTTACCTCGTTCTTCTTGTCAAAAAGTGGTATCAAGCGTGCATATGCCGCAATCGCACCAAATCTTGAGTGTTGCCAAGCAATAGTCTTTATGATTTGAAAAATGATTTGAAAACGGGAACAAGGCTCTTAGGGGCCTGCGTCCTGCGGGGCCATCTCGGGGCGACAACAAAGCTGGGGGCGACGCCGTTCACCGCGAACATCTCTTCGCGCCGCCTGCCTTTCGCCACTGGAGTGGGGTTGCGAATGCCGTCACGTCGTTGACAAATCGGCCGCCGTTCGCTCCTCACTGGTCGGCGGGACGGACGAATAGAGGTTTAGGCTCTGGGAGTGACGGAATGGCGATTCTCAATCGAACGCTGATGTATGTCTGTGGCGTCACCATGCTGGCGACGGCCAGCCCGGCGCTTGCTGGCGAGGGTCAGCCATCGCCCTGGCAGATGACCTTTCAAAATGCAGCCACGCCGATCATGGAGCAGATCACCTCCTTCCACCGCTTCGTCAACATCATCATTGTCTGCATCGCCCTCTTTGTGCTGGGGCTGATGATCTATGTGATGGTACGCTTCAATGAGAAGCGCAATCCCCAGCCCTCCCGCACGACCCACAATACGGTGCTCGAGATCGCCTGGACCGTGATCCCGGTTCTGATTCTCGTTTCCATCGCGATCCCCTCCTTCCGGCTTCTGTTCGCCCAATACGATTTTCCGAAAGCCGATCTCACCGTCACCGCCACCGCAAGCCAGTGGTACTGGACCTATGACTATCCAGACTACGGCATCACCTTCGCTTCGATCATCGTGCAAGACGCCGACCTGAAACCGGGGCAGCCGCGGCTTCTTACCGTCGACCATGAGCTTGTGGTGCCCGTGAACAAGAACGTCATCGTGCAGGTGAAGGCGGTCGACGTGATTCACGACTGGGCGGTGCCGTCCTTCGGCATCAAGATCGACGCGGTGCCCGGCAGACTGCAACGGACCTGGTTCCGGGCCGAGCGTACCGGCATGTTCTATGGGCAGTGCTCCGAGCTTTGCGGCCGCAATCACGCCTTCATGCCGATTGCGGTCCGTGTCGTTTCCGATGAAGAATTCGCCGACTGGCTTGCCAAGCACAAGTCGAACGCGTCGCTGGGCGACGCCGGGAATGTGGCTACTGCTGCGAAGTAGAGGAGGCCACTCTTCTGCGGAGCGGCGACCGGAAACGAATGACGGACAAGAACACAAGGAAGGCAGAGATGGCAGCACAAAGCGTCCATGCCGAAGTCGCCCATGATGACCATCCGCGTGGATGGCGGCGCTGGCTCTTTTCGACCAATCACAAAGACATCGGCACGATGTACCTCACCTTCGCCATGGTGGGCGGCGTTGTCGGCGGCCTGCTCTCCATGGCCATGCGTGCTGAGCTGATGGAGCCGGGCTTGCAGATTTTCGGCAACCCGGAAGTCTTCAATGTCTTCGTCACCGCGCACGGCCTGATCATGGTGTTCTTCATGGTCATGCCGTCGACCATGGGCGGCTTTGGCAACTGGATGGTGCCGCTCATGATCGGCGCACCCGACATGGCCTTCCCACGCATGAACAACATCTCCTTTTGGCTCATCGTCGCCTCTTTCACCCTCCTCGTCACCTCTTTGTTCATGCCCGGACCCCCCGGCACCTATGGCGTGGCTGGAGGCTGGACCATCTACGCGCCGCTCTCGACCAGCGGCACGCCGGGACCAGCGATGGACTTCGCCATCCTGTCGCTGCATCTCGCCGGCGCATCCTCGATCCTCGGCGCCATCAATTTCATCACTACCATTTTCAATATGCGTGCGCCCGGCATGACGCCGCACAAGATGCCGCTCTTCGTCTGGGCCGTACTGGTGACGGCCTTCCTGTTACTCCTGTCGCTGCCGGTGCTTGCCGGCGCTATCACCATGCTCTTGACCGACCGCAATTTCGGCACGACGTTTTTCGACGCGGCCCATGGTGGCGACCCGCTCCTCTGGCAGCATCTGTTCTGGTTCTTCGGGCACCCCGAAGTGTACATCCTCATCGTGCCCGGCTTTGGCATCGTCAGCCAGATCATCTCGACCTTCTCCAAGAAGCCCATCTTCGGTTATCTCGGCATGGCCTATGCCATGGTCGCCATCGGTGTGATCGGCTTCGTGGTGTGGGCGCACCACATGTACGTGGCTGGAATCGGGGTGAACACGCAAGCCTATTTCGTGTTCGCCACTATGGTGATCGCGGTGCCGACCGGCATCAAGATCTTCTCCTGGATCGCCACGATGTGGGGCGGCTCGATCTCCTTCCGCGCGCCCATGCTGTGGGCACTCGGCTTCATCTTCCTGTTTACTGTGGGTGGCGTCACCGGCGTAGTGCTGTCCAATGCCGGCGTCGACCGCTCCTTCACCGACACCTATTACGTGGTGGCTCACTTCCATTACACGATGTCGATCGGCGCGGTGTTCTCGATCTTCGGCGCCTGGTACTACTGGTTCCCCAAGATGTGGGGCTATATGTACAATGAAGCGCTGGCCAAGCTGCATTTCTGGCTGATGTTTATCGGCGCCAACCTCACCTTCTTTCCGCAGCATTTTTTGGGCCTCGCAGGCATGCCGCGCCGCTATGCCGACTACCCCGACGCCTTTGCCGGCTGGAACTTCATCTCTTCGATCGGCGCTTATATCGGCTTTGCCGGACTACTCGTCTTTCTATTCGGTATCTTCTTCGCCTTTTCGCGCAAAGTGCGCGCGCCAGCCAATCCTTGGGGAGTCGGCGCCACGACGCTCGAATGGGCGCTGCCGTCGCCGCCGCCCTTCCACAGCTATGAGACGCTGCCGCGCATCAAATGATGAAGGGCGGGGGAAACTGCTTTGATACGGGCGCGGTCGCGAGCACCGGGCAGGGCTCGCGACCTCCACCCGTTCTTGAGTAAGTGAGGCATGGTCGAGGTCGGTCTGAACGCAAGGCCGGAAGTTCTGGCAACTACCGAGGGCGGTGAAGTCGCCGAATATTTCGCGCTGATGAAGCCACGGGTGATGTTCCTGGTGGTATTCACGGCGTTTGTCGGGCTCGTGGCTGCACCTGGCAACATGCATCCGGTGCTTGCCGTTGCCGCGCTCATCTGCATTGCCGTGGGCGCTGGAGCGGCCGGTGCGCTGAACATGTGGTACGACGCCGATATCGACGCCCGCATGGCGCGAACCGCGGCGCGGCCAGTTCCGCGGGGGCGGATCAGCCCTGACGAGGCACGCGCCTTCGGCGTGGTCCTTGCCGCAGGCTCGGTGATGTGCCTTGGCCTGATGCTGAATTGGGTAGCGGCAGGGTTGCTCGCGCTAACCATCGGCTTCTACATCTTCGTCTACACCATGTGGCTGAAGCGGAGCACGCCGCAGAACATCGTG
>DASPOV010000198.1:0-3329 GCA_035625815.1 Methyloceanibacter sp. | reverse complement strand
GACAAGCTGCTCAAGCGGATGGATATCGGCCATTGGGGCATGCGCTTTGGCCTCTACGGACGAAAGCGGGTCGTAGCCGCAAAGCGCGAGGCGGTGGAGAAGGGGTTCGCCCACATCGAGGGGGCCGCGCTGGACGTCGTCTCATATGAACGCGGCGAGACAATCCCGCCAGAGCACGGCGCGCTCGCCGGCATCCCGAGCGTCGACTTGATGCCCCTCAATTGGCTCGGCGGCGCCGGCGCCCATATCGAGTGCCCTCTGGTGGTGCCGATGCGCGGCGCGTATTTTCTCGATCTCTATCGGCGGCGCACCGAGCTGTTCAACGCCGAAGGCTTCGACCATTATTGCGGGTTGACCAGCACGACCCCGCGCTGCTTCATCAACACCGGCTCGATCATTTTTGACCGCAACGACGCCGAGCAATGCGCCCGGGCTCGAGCCTTAGGCAAGACCTTGATCGAAGACGCGCACAAGCGGAACCTCGCCGGTTACCGCGCCAACGTCGCCGAGATGGATTTCGTCGCCGCGCAATTCGACTTCAACGACCACGTCGCCATGCGTACCTATGAGCTGCTGAAGGATGCGTTGGATCCGAACGGCTTGCTGTCACCCGGCAAACAGGGCATCTGGCCTAAGGCGCTGCGCGAGGCGAAGAATAGAGAAGGCCGAAAGCAGTGACGCGGTCGCGCCCATCAACCCTTGATCGAAGAGAGGTGCTCGCGCTCGGCGGTGCCGCGACATTGGTATTGTTCGCGCCTGACTGGATCAAGTCTGCTGCCCCCGCCGGCTTCGCGGCATCGATGATCGCCCTTGCCGATCCGCGCTACGGTGAGAGTCTGATCTTAGCGCGGAGCCTCCAGCGGGAAGGCGCCAAGGTGCTTGCTCTCGTTTCCGACCGCGCCCGGCTTTGGTCCTATGCCATCGAGCCGCGCTTGCCCGGCAGCCTGCAATATTTGACGGGACTCACGCTTGAATCGGACCTGTTCGCTTTTGAGCGCTTTGCCGAGAACTCAAGCGCCTGCACGTGCTATGTGGGCTTACATGATTGGCGGTGCCGGCAACGGTCGGCCCACCGCCTGTCCGGATCGATCAGGCTCGATCCGATCGCTGAGGCTCTCGTTAGTGGCAAGGACCGATGGGCGGCGAAACTCGGCGCGGCACTAGCTCTAGCGAAAAAGGACAGTTGTGAGGAGAGGAGGCTTGCCCTCGATTGCGCTGCACCCGCGGCACAAGGGCCGCGTTTCTTCGTTTCCTGGCTGATACGTTGGACAGGTGCGAGTCGTCTTCGCTAATGCGCCCAGCGGCGGGCTTGTTGCGAGGCGACGATCATGCCCGTCTGCGCGTCTTCCGGGAGGAGCTTGGCAATAACGCCCATGGCGAGCTCAACCGCAATCTCACTGCCCCCGCATTCCTTGAGTTGGTCGCGCAGCCACCCGTAGATCTCTTCATCTCCAGCCTTTAAGCCAGCAGCGATCTCCTCGAACATCTGCGTCAAAGATCCAGTAGCCATCGCCCCCCTCCATTGTGCCCCGCTCTCACGGGCACATGGCTCGCAGTCCAACCTCCTCTAAGAATGCGCCACTTGCGACTCAGTATGATAGCCGGAAATGCTGCAACTGCGAAGCGCTCTTGCGGCAACAGTCGCAGACGAAATTCTTAAATTTTAGAAACTTTCGTGCCCTCGGGCGACGAAAGAGAGTGGCGTCTTTGCCACAGTGCCTATGCTGTCGCGGGCGGGGAGATCGGCCACTGGCACCTCCCCATAGGGCCTTGGCTGGCAAAGGTGATGGCTACCGGCCGCATTGGTGCGGAGCAGGTCGAGGTGGAAGTGATTGTAGTGGAAAGGGTCGCTACCTGGGCCGAGCACGGTATCAAACTCGGCGCAGGCGCCGGCAAACGCCGCCTGGAGGAACGCCTGCTCCGCCGGGCCTCCCCGCCCCCAATCGCGTACAACGCTGATCTCGCGCCCATCGGCAAAGCGGAAGGCAGCGACATCGAGGGCATTGCCGAAGGCGTGCTCGGACAAAGTCACGCCGTAATTGTCACGGGTGCGGCAACCATATGAGGCGATTTGCCGGATTTCGACCACGCGGCTGCGGAGATAGGCCTGCGCCGCTGGTTGCACTGAACGCATCATCCAGCGGTTGATAGAGGCTGTCATCGGGCAGTCGATGATCGCCGGTGGCGAGACGGCGACGCTGCCATTGAGCGCCGCACCGACCTTGAAGGGATGCTCGAGTCCACAGGAGCCGCGGCCACCAAGGGGCGACATGGGCTGCACGAAAGCCGACGGCCTGACTTGGCCGCTGGCGAGGCAAGCATCCTCCGCTTCGCCCCGCCAGGACGCGCGCGGCGCGGAATAGGGATTGGAGGCGCAAGCGGCAACGCCTGAAAGGATCGCCATGCTGGCGAAAAGATACCCGACACTGACCCCCATGGCCCCCAAGATGCGGGAGGGGCGTGAAAAATCCTTCAATGGCGGGGGCTGACCGGAATGGGCCTCCCGACGTGTCATGTCAGAGCAGGATTAAGCCCCCTGCCAATTAGTGCTGCGACCCAAAGCGCGAGAATCTGAAACCCGGCACGATGAGATAACGTCTTTCGACATGAGGATGCGGAGCATTCGGGCAGAGGCACGAACTGCATGCGTTCCACCCGTTGTGATGCAACTCATCGCCGGTATTCGGCATGTCCGCCTGGCCGACGACCTTCGAATAGGTCGGCGACCCCCGGATCAACGTCGACCACGGCGATGGCGTCCGGAACTTCGCGCGCCGGCGCGAACAAGGCTACATAGGCAAGCGTCTCGGCGGGCGCCTTGGTCGCCAAGCGCGGCGAGACATAAAAGGTGGGATCTCGGGTGTCCAACGGGTCATCGGGCGTCTCCGTAAGAAGTATCTTCGCCGTTCGGACCTATCTCGGCAATACGAGGCAAGAGATCAGCAAAAAAAGCCCACCACGTCGAATGTGAGGATGGCATGGAGTAGTCTCGATGGCTTCCCGTGAGGATCGTTTTGCTTTCGTTCAGAAAAAAGAAGGGCCACCCCATTTCGGAGCCGGCCCTTCCATCGTCGACCGCGGCCGCTTTTAGGCCGCTTGGAGCGGTGTTAGCCGGCATCGACCTCGCAAGACGCGATGGTCCAGGTCGTGTGAGCCAGCGACCGCGGCGGGGGGACAAGCAGACACTGGATCACCTCCTTTCCTTTGTTGCTGGGATAATGCTCATGTAAGCACGATTCGCGCGCCTTGAAGCTCAGCCTGTAGATTAAGGGCAGAGAGTCCCCGGCTATTTCGGCGCGTTGAAGGTCCGCTTTGGCGACGTCGTGTCA
>DASPOV010000197.1:0-3062 GCA_035625815.1 Methyloceanibacter sp. | reverse complement strand
GGTTTCCAGCCGATCGTCGTATTTGACGGCGACGGGCGGTTCGTGACCGCCATGCTGCGCCCGGCCAAGCGTCCGAGCGGCGTGGAGATACAAAAGCTCCTTCGGCGTATGCTTCGGGCGATCCGAGCCAACTGTGATGATTCCGGAGTGATTGCGCCCACCATTCCGGAGATAAGCCGCCCACCGATTCCGAGGTTATCCCGCCCGCCTGTTCCGGAGTTATGCCGCCCGCCCATTCCGGGGTTAATCAGCCCACCTGCTGAGGCGGCTTAACCCTGTTCTGGAATGGGGCGCCGGAAGCCTCTGCTGGCTCGTTAAGGGTCCGCTCTTTGATCCGTTCAAGGAGGGAACCGATGCCAGCGGAGAGGATCGCAATGCGCCAAGTGCGCGAGATTTTACGATTGATAACGGTGGAGAAGCTGTCCGTGCGGGAGATCGCGCGGCGGACCGGCAAGGCGCCATCGACGGTGCGGGCGACGCTCGGGCGGTTCCACGCCGCGAGTTTGGGCTGGCCGCTGGCGGAGGGGCTCAGCGACAGCGAGCTTGAAGAGCGGCTTTACGACAAAGGCGGCGCCAAGCCCGGGCCAGCGCGGAAGGCGGAGCCGGACTGGGCCTCCATCCATCGCGAACTGAAGCGCAAGCATGTCACCCTGTCGATCCTGTGGGAGGAGTACATCGCCCAGCAGCCGGATGGCCTGCGCTATTCGCGCTTCTGCGCGTTGTACAGGACCTTCGCAGCCAAGCTGCCGGTGGTCATGCGCCAGACCCACGCCGCCGGGGAGAAGCTGTTCGTGGATTACGCGGGCGACACGGTGCCGGTCATCGTCAACCGGCTCACCGGCGAATGGCGTGAAGCACAAATGGACGCAAAGCCTCCCGGACTGGATCGCAGCCCATGTCCGCGCCCTGGAAGCCATTGGCGGCGTTCCCCGGCTTTTGGTGCCGGACAACCCCAAGGTGGCCATCATCAAGGCTTGCTTTTACGATCCGCAAGTCCAGCGGACCTATGCCGCGTTCGCCGAGCATTACGATATTGGCATTCTGCCGGCGAGGCCGCGTAAACCGCGCGACAAGGCCAAGGTGGAATCCTGTGTTCTGATCGTCGAACGCTACCTGTTGGGCCGGCTGCGCCACCGAAGCTTCTACAGCCTCGCGGAGTTGAACCAGGCTATTCAGGAGATGCTTGCCGATATCAATGGGCGCCGCCCGCTGCGCCGCCTCGGCGTCACCCGCCAGCGGCTTTTCGAAGAACTGGACCTGCCGGCGCTCAAGCCCTTGCCCGCGGAGCCTTACGTCTATGCCGAGTGGCGGGTGCGGCGTGCGGGGCTCGATTATCATGTCGAAGTCGAAGACCATTACTATAGCGTTCCCTTCCGGTTCGCCAAAGACGAACTTGAGGTGCGCCTCACGGCGCGCACGGTGGAAGTGTTCCGCAAGGGCGAGCGCATTGCGGCCCATATCCGCAACTGCGGCAACCGCCGCCACACGACGACGCCTGAGCACATGCCGTCGAGCCACCGGCACTTCGCCGATTGGTCCATCGAGCGCATCCGCCGCGAGGCCTCGGCCATAGGCCGCTCCACCGGCGCCTTATGCGAGCTGATCCTCGAGGAGCGCCGCCATCCCGAGCAGGGCTTCCGCGCCTGCCTGGGCATCGTGCGGCTCGCCAAGTCCTTCGGCCGCGAGCGCGTCGAGGCGGCTTGCCTGCGCGCCCTTGAGATCGGCGCCCGAAGCTACAGCTCGGTCCGCTCCATCCTGGACAACAGGCTCGATCGCCAGGCTGCCGCCAAGCGCACCGCGGACGGCCCAGCGATCCTCCACGCCAATATCCGCGGACCGCGCTATTACAACTGAGAGGCATTATGCTCAATCATCCAACCCTCACCCAGCTCGAGGAGCTGGGCCTTTCCGGCATGGCCAAGGCCTTGCGCGAGCTTCTGGCCTCGGGCGATGCTGCCGGGCTCAGCCTGACCGAAGGGCTCGGCCTATTGCTGGACCGCGAGGCAAGCGACCGCCGCGATAAACGGCTGGCGGCGCGGTTGAAGTCCGCAAATCTAAGGCATCAGGCCGTGGTGGAGGATGTCGATTACAAGCATCCGCGCAAGCTCGACCGGGCCGTGTTCCAGAAGCTGATCGCCGGCGATTGGATTGGCGCCCATGACAACTTGATCAAACCGGCCTCGGCAAGTCATGGCTGGCCTGCGCCCTTGGTCATCAAGCTTGCCGCCACAACCGCTCCGTCCTCTATCAGCGCGTGCCGAAGCTGTTCAGCGATCTGGCGCTTGCCCGCGGCGACGGCCGCCACGCCCGGCTTCTTAAGACGCTGTCGCGGGTGGAGGTGCTCATTCTGGATGATTTCGGCCTTGGGCCGCTCGACGCCCCAGCCCGCCGGGATCTCCTGGAGATCGTTGAGGAGCGCTACGGCCGCCGCTCCACCATCATGACCAGCCAGCCGCCGGTGGACGCATGGCACGAACTCATCGGCGAGCCGACCTACGCCGACGCCATCCTGGATCGCATCGTCCACAATGCCCACCGCATCGAGCTCGACGGCGAGACCATCCGCAAAAACCGCGCGCGGGCCGGAAAGAAGGAGTGAGGTCCCCGCTGCCCAAGCGAAGGACGCCCCGGCCCATCCAGCATCGGCCCGGGCTCGCGGCCCTCAAGGCCAAGCCCTGCGGGCGGCGCGGCAGCGCCGGCCTTGACCGCCGCTGCGCGCAGGCCGCTTTAAAAGGGGCGCGCCGGGACGAAGAAACGCTCCCCGCCGAACCAAGAAACCGGACATTTGCCTACCAAATCCGGGCATCTGTGCTTGTCACTGACAGCAATCCAAAGGAGGATTGACCGCCGCCCCAAACAATAGTCACATTCTATAGCCAGCAAGCCCCGGCGCCCCCGGGCGGAATAACCCCGGAATCGCCGGGCCGATTAATTCCGGAATCGCTGGGCGGCTTCGCCGGAATCCTCAGACAAAAGCGGCGGTAGGCGTCGTCTTTGGCCCGGCATTGGCGCGAGAAGGCTAACGACCGCCGCGAAACGCAAGGCAATCGCAAGCAGGAAAA
>DASPOV010000196.1:0-2631 GCA_035625815.1 Methyloceanibacter sp. | reverse complement strand
TCCAATCCCTGCCCGGTGAAATACGCCGCCGAGAAGGTCGGGCTATGTTCAGGCGAGACTCGGCTGCCGCTGGCGCCGCTCGCGGCAAGCTCCAAGGCCAAGGTCGACTCCGCGCTCGCCCAAGTCGGCTTGGCCCGCGTCTAGCGCCGGGTGGGTCCGTCGGCGCAAAAGCGCGAGAGCGGCAAGCTCGTCGCCGAGAACCGCAAGGCTCGCTTTAACTACGCGATCGAAGACACTTTCGAAGCGGGCCTGGTACTCACCGGCTCTGAAGTGAAATCGCTCAGGGCGGGTAAGGCCAATATCGCCGATGCCTACGCGTCTGACGAGGGCGGCGGCGCGCTCTATCTGATCAATGCTCATATCGCCGAATATGCGCAAAGCGGGCACGCCAACCAAGAGCCGACGCGTCCGCGCAAGCTCTTGCTGCACAAGCGCGAGCTCGACCGGCTCATGGGTGCGATTCAAAGGCAAGGCATGACGATCGTGCCGCTCAAGCTCTATTTCAACGCACGCGGCATCGCCAAGGTCCAGCTTGGCCTCGCCAAGGGCAAGAAGCTGCACGACAAGCGCGAGACGGAGAAGAAGCGCGATTGGGATCGGCAGAAGGGCCGACTGATGCGGGAAAAAGGGTAGAGGTAGTGGTAAGCCAGCGGGCCACGGACGATGGCAAGGCTATCCACCTTAAGCCCGGGATGCCCCTGCCGCGCGTATTTTTCTTCCCGCAACGACCGGTACCGCGGTTTGTCTCGCTGACGAGCCAGGCTCAAGTGTCCTTATCGTATATCCCTGGACCGGACGGCCAGGACATCCCAATCCGCCAAACTAGGATGACATCCCGGGCGCTCATGGAGGTGGAGAGATCTATCTGAAGAGACTGACGCTCATTCTCAGAGCGAGCGCCATCGAAGCCGTGTTCCATCCGGTCCCAGATCCTGCGTCTCACACGGGTGACGTGCTGCGATGGTTTAGGAGGAAGATCGCTGTGACGCAGTCCTAGAGAACGTCGTCCTCGATATCCCCCACCGAATAGCCGAGGCGGTCCAACCCTTCCTCGAGATAGTCGGCAAGCATCGGCATGCCGAGCAAATAGTCCTCTGTGCGATTGACGTGCTCGGTGCGCGCGGTGTCGATCGCCTCGTCGAGTTCCTCGGGCCCGAATGAGCCCCTGCCGATCCAGGCGAGTGCGACGAGGCTCGCTTGCTCGTCCTCGTTCAAATCGCGGATGAAGCCCTTGAGCTCCGCGCGGGTTGCATCGTCGCTGAAGGCCTCAAGAATCGACTCGGCGTCGTGATCAGACGTCGCGCCATCATCCCAGGCCGCGACCTTGGCCGCACATTCGCGTGCCTTGATAATCACATAGCCGATCTTAGTCGGCGAGATCTCCAACGCGGCCATAGGCCTCTCCTTAAAGGCTTGCCCGCAACCCGAGAGCAGAATGCCCGAGATGGCTCGCCCCAGCAACACTCCTCAACGGCGCTGCGGGCGGCGGAGCTCGCTTGCGATGTCGGCAAGCACTGCCTCGAACATCGGCGTGGTAAGCCGACCGGTGTTCGTGTTCTGGCGCGAGCAGTGATAGCTGTCAAAGAGCACTTGGCCGGTCTCTAGCTCATGGCGTGCGCCATGAGCGAAGGCGTAGGAGCGCCGTTTCAGCCCGAGGGCATCGAGCGTGCTCTCATGGGCGATGCGGCCCACCGCCAAAATGACACGCAAGCTAGGCAGCGCAGCAATACGCCCCTTGAGGAATTGCCGGCAGTGAGCGATCTCGCTCGGGGTCGGTTTGTTTGCCGGCGGCACGCAGCGCACGGCATTGGTGATCATGCAGTCCACAAGCTGCAACGCCCCCGGCGCCGCCGGATCGTGATGCCCGCGGGCGAGCCCGACCTTAAGCAGGGTGTGATAGAGCAACTCTCCGGCATAGTCTCCGAGAAAGGGTCGCCCGGTGCGGTTCGCGCCCTTCAGTCCTGGCGCAAGTCCCACGATAACAAGCCGCGCACTTGGAGGTCCGAAGGAAGGGACTGCGCCATTGAACCAATCTGGATGGGTCGCCCTATTGGCCACACGGAAGGCGACGAGGCGCGGACAAATCGGGCAGTCTGGCTCTGGTTCTGGCGTCACCAGCTCCGCATTGGGCGTGCTCATTGCCCCGGCGCTACCGGCTCGAGGGAAGCGAGGCCGAGTCCCGCCTCTTGGGCGGCAAGCTTGGCCAAAGCCGGCCAATCGAGATGTCCTTCTCCTTGCGAGATCAAGGTGAGGAGGCGTGTGGCGATATGACTGGTAAGGGGCATCTGAACTTTGAGCGCCTCTGCCCCCAGCAAGTGCGAGCAGATGTCTTACAACCGAGTTCAGCCTTGAGGCCAGCGGGGTGGTACCGCTCCTCGGATATCAATCCGCCATCTTTCTTATAGATGGGCGCGCCACAGCACGTCGTGCGCCCGCCACGACAACATAGAGCTTTGCGGCTGTGTCGCTGCCTCCGGCCGGTCCAACAGTGGCGCTGAGACGAAGCCTTGTCTCTTGGCCTGCCGGAGGTCTTCGTCAGATCAGCACCCTTGTCGACAAGAGCGTCGGCTTTAGCGCAGGTGCGGTTGTAGACAGTAAGTGCGACCTTGAGCAGATTGTTGGCCATGGCAT
>DASPOV010000195.1:0-10948 GCA_035625815.1 Methyloceanibacter sp. | reverse complement strand
AGAGGTCGAGGATGCGCGGCTCCGGATCCACGCGGAGGTGATTGCGAATTGGGCCCAGCTTCAAGCGACCGCCTCAGAGATCCAGTCGGCGCAATCCTCCCTCGAAGCCAACCGGATCGCGCTTGAGGGTGTGAAGGAGGAGGAGAAAGTTGGGCAACGCACTACCCTCGACGTGCTAAACGCCCAACTCGAGTATCTCGGCTCGCAAATCCAACTTGTCACCGCCAAGCGCGATCGCGTCGTCGCCGAATATTCGCTGTTTTCCTCCGTTGGCCGGCTAGACGCTCAAAGCGTTGGACTTTCAGTGCCTTATTATGATCCGCTTGAGCATTATGACATCGTTAAGGGCAAGTGGTTTGGCCTAAGACCGCCACCTCCGCCAGCCCCGGACGAATGATTCAAATTGACCAATTAACGCTACGATCATAAAGCCGTCCCTGAACCAGTCCGAGACTTGTACGTTAACCGTGTGTTAATCTGTTACGGCTTGAGGGCACCCAAGTGATAACCGCGGGGTGCAGCGGGGCAATGGCGGTAAGGGATTCCAGCTATGAGCAGCACGGAACGGGCTCCCGAACCGACGATGGAGGAGATTTTGGCCTCCATTCGTCGGATCATCTCTGACGACGAAGCGAGTTCGGCACAACAGCGCGCAACGAGTACAGAGTATGCGGAGCAAGTCGGGGGCGAGGATGCCGATGATACCGCAGCCGATACGCAGATGATCGATGACATCGCGCGTGTATTGAGCGGCGGAGCCAAAGCGGCATCCAGCGACGAAGACCTCGATGACATCCTCGATCTAACGGAGCCGGGAAGTCCGGCCTCTGAGGACGAGATGATGGCCGACGAGCCAGTCACTTTTCTGGAGGAGGTTGTGTTCGACACTGAAGTGTATACCGAGACGCGACCCAAGCTTGATTTTGCGGCGGCGTTTCCACCGCAGGACCAGAGTGTGCCCGAAACACCACCGAGTTACGCCGAGGCGCCTCCGAGCTATACGGAGGAGGTTTCGCCAAGTTACGTCGAGCCAACTCCAAGCTATACCGAGGAGCCCGCGGTCATCGTCGAAATGCCGGCGAGCGAGCCAGTCATGGCAGCGCAGCCCGCGCCCTCCCTCGATGATCCGACCACGGCGCTCGAGCGAGCAATTGCCGCGCTGAAGGCAGGCGATCTCGCGGCCTTCGCGCGCGAGGCGCAGTCCGAATATGTGGCGTCAGAATCAGCCGATGTGGCGCCCGAACCTGCGCTAGAAGTGCCGGCAGCGGAGCCGTATATCGAGCCGGAGCTGCCGAGCTTCGAGCCCGAGCCGAAGACCGTGATCGAGGAGGAAACGGTCTTTGTGGCTGAGTCAGAGCGGGAGCCTAGTAGTCCGCTCTGGTCGACCGAGGTTCCCTCCTGGTCGCAGATCGAGAGCGCACCAGAGCCGGAGCCGGAGACAACCGTACCATTGCGCAGCGAGAGTCGGTCCTGGCGCGGAAGCGCGCCCGCGAACGAGTTCGAGCTTAATCCGGCGCGGGTCAATGGCGGGCCGGACCACGAGCCACGCGACTTCGCCGGGCCGGCGTCGTCGAAGTCGCTCGAGGACAGCGTCAAGGAGATGCTCCGGCCGCTGCTCAAGCAATGGCTCGACGAGAACATGCCGCGCGTGCTCACCGATGCGCTTCGCGAGGAGCTTGAGAATTCCGACATGCAGCGGCGCGGCAGCTAAGCCGCGCATGCGGTAGACCGGTCGCTGGCCATCCGGCCTTCGCCGGGCCGGCCACGGCTGCTTGGTTGACAGCGCGGAAGCCAAAATCGTAGGACGCGAGGCCCGACGTCCTCTCGCGAACCTGAGCGCCGATGCTCGACAAGACTTATCAGCCAGCTTCCATCGAAGGCCCCACCTACCGCCTTTGGGAGGAAGCTGGGGCGTTTATCGCCGGGCGCCCCGACCGAAAAGCTGCACGCCCCTTCGCCATCGTTATCCCGCCACCGAACGTGACTGGCTCGCTGCATATGGGGCACGCGCTCAACGACACGCTGCAGGACGTGCTCGTTCGCTTCGAGCGCATGCGCGGGCGCGACGTACTGTGGCAGCCGGGCACTGATCACGCCGGCATCGCCACCCAGATGGTGGTCGAGCGCCAGCTCATGGAGCGCCACGAGCCGAACCGCCGCGCGCTTGGCCGCGATGAGTTCCTACGCCGCGTCTGGCAGTGGAAGGTCGAGTCGGGCGACGCCATCATCAATCAGCTGAAGCGGCTTGGCGCCTCCTGTGACTGGTCCAGAGAGCGCTTCACCATGGACGAGGGGCTTTCGCGCGCCGTGCGCAAGGTGTTTGTGGATCTCTACCGCGCCGGGCTCATCTATAAGGACAAGCGGCTAGTCAATTGGGATCCGAAGCTCCTCACCGCCATCTCCGACCTCGAAGTGGAGCAGGTCGAGGTGAAAGGTCACCTCTGGCATCTGCGCTATCCGCTCGAGGGCCGCGCTTTTGATCCGAACGATCCCACGACCTTCATAGTGGTTGCCACCACGCGCCCCGAAACCATGCTCGGCGACACTGCCGTTGCCGTGCATCCCGACGATGAGCGCTACAAGGCGCTGGTCGGCAAGCATGTGATCCTGCCGCTCGTCGGCCGCCGCATCCCGATCGTTGCGGACGAATATTCCAACCCGGAGAAGGGCTCAGGCGCGGTGAAGGTCACGCCAGCGCATGACTTCAACGACTTCGAGGTTGGCAAGCGCCACGCGCTCCCGACGATCAACATCTTCTATCCGGAGGGGAAGTTCGCGCTCAAGGCAAACGCTGACTTCACACGAGGTGTGCGCTCGAGTCCGGAACTCGACAGGACGATTCAGGAAATGCACGGCGCCGATCGCTTCGCCGCCCGCAAGACCATCGTGGCGCGATTGGAGGAGCAAGGCCTCATCGAGAAGATCGAGCCCTACGTTCACACTGTGCCCCATGGCGACCGTTCTAACGTCGTTATCGAGCCCTTCCTCACCGATCAATGGTACGTGGACGCCAAGGCCTTGGCAAAGCCGGCCATCGATGCGGTGAAGTGCGATCGCACCGTGTTCGTGCCGAAGATTTGGGAAAACACCTATTTCCATTGGATGGAAACTATCCAACCCTGGTGCATCTCGCGCCAGCTCTGGTGGGGCCATCAGATTCCGGCCTGGTACGGGCCTGATCTCCGGGATGGAAATTTTGTGTTTGAACCACCTTGGAAAGTGTTTGTCGCTTTGGAGGATATACATGCTATCGCGGAGGCGCGTAAGTTTTATGGGCGCGACGTGGAAATCGTCTCCGGCGAGGCAGGGGCCATTGCAAGTTGGAACCAAGGTGCGGCCTATCCGGCTACGCCATTAGGTAGGATGCCTATCTGGCGTGACGAGGACGTGCTCGACACCTGGTTCTCCTCTGCGCTCTGGCCCTTCTCAACCCTCGGCTGGCCTGACCAGACGCCGCAGCTCAAGCGCTACTATCCGACCGACGTCCTCGTCACTGGCTTCGACATCATCTTCTTCTGGGTCGCCCGAATGATCATGATGGGACTGCATGTAATGGAGGAGGTGCCGTTCCGCGACGTGTACATCCATGCGTTGGTCCGCGACGAGAAGGGCCAGAAGATGTCGAAGTCGAAGGGCAATGCCGTTGACCCCCTCGAGCTGATCGACACCTACGGCGCCGATGCGCTTCGCTTCACTCTCGCGGCCATGGCGGTGCAAGGACGCGACATCAAGCTGGCGAGAGCGCGTGTGGAAGGCTACCGCAATTTCGCGACCAAGCTGTGGAACGCGGCGCGTTTCGCGGAGATGAACGCCTGCGTGCCGGTCAAGGGCTTCGATCCAGCTTCAGCCACGCAAACCATCAACCGCTGGATCGCCGGCGAAAGCGAGCGGGCGCTCGCTACCGTCACCGAGGCGCTCGAGGCCTATCGCTTCAACGAAGCTACCGGGGCCATATATTCGTTCATCTGGCACGTGTTCTGCGACTGGTATCTCGAGCTGATCAAGCCGATTCTCGCCGGCAGCGATGTGAGTGCTGCCGCCGAGACGCGCGCCATGACCGCCTGGGTGCTCGACCGCGCGCTTCAGCTCCTCCATCCCTTCATGCCCTTTGTCACCGAGGAGCTGTGGGCGAAAGTCGTTGCCGAAGGTGAGGGGAGGCAAAACCTCCTCGTCCTCGCGGCTTGGCCGAGGCATCTCGGATTAGAGAATGCTGCGGCCGACGCCGAGATCGGCTGGTTGATCCGGCTCATCTCCGAGGTGCGTTCGGTCCGCTCGGAGATGAACGTGCCTACCGGCGCGCGCGTGCCGCTCGTGATCTCCGGTGCGAATGACACGACGACGGCGCGGGCGAAACGTCACGAGGAGACGATCTTGCGGCTTGCCCGCATCGAGACCATGAGCTTCGGGAACACGCCGGTGGGCGCCGTCCAGATCGTGCTCGACGAGGCGACGCTTGCGTTGCAGCTCGCCGCCATCATCGACATGGCCGTTGAGTCGAAGCGGCTCAAGCGTGAAATCGATAAGGTTGGGTCTGAAATCCGCCAGCTTGATGCCAAACTCGCCAACGAAAAGTTCGTGGCCCGCGCGCCTGAGCATGTAGTCGAAGAGCAACGGGAGCGGAAGGCCGATGCCGAAGCCACCGCGGCGCGGCTGGAGCAGGCCTTGAAACGCCTTGAGACAACACTTTAATCCGCTCTCTCGGCCTTTATACGAAATCTTCACCCTGTATCTCAAATACCACAAACTGCGGCATTTTCGCCTCGTTTGCGCCATAAAACTTTGAGAGATCAGGCCTTATACGAGGAGCGTCGGCCAGTGTGACGTTTCTAGCCTTGTCGCTAGGGCGAGAAGCCGGAAAGTAGCAGTGGCGCGGGCCACAGGCTTCTCTTGCGCCTCATCCGGGCAGTTAAGAATGGACGCCAAGACGTTCGATAAGTCGCGTTTGCCCAGTCGGCATGTCACCGAGGGTCCCGCCCGGGCTCCCCATCGTTCCTATTATTACGCAATGGGTCTCTCGCGTGAGCAGATCCACCAGCCTTTCGTTGGCGTCGCCACGTGCTGGAACGAGGCCGCCCCTTGCAACATCTCGCTGATGCGCCAGGCGCAAGCCGTGAAGCAGGGCGTTTGGGGCGCCGGCGGCACGCCACGCGAATTCTGCACCATCAGCGTTACCGACGGCATTGCCATGGGGCACCAGGGCATGAAGTCCTCGCTGCCCTCGCGTGAGGTGATCGCCGACTCCGTCGAATTAACCATGCGCGGCCATTGCTACGATGCGCTGATCGGCCTGGCCGGCTGTGACAAGTCGCTTCCCGGCATGATGATGGCCATGTGCCGGCTGAACGTGCCATCGATCTTCATCTATGGCGGCTCGATCCTTCCCGGCTCATACCGTGGCCGTCCCGTGACTGTGCAGGACCTGTTCGAGGCGGTTGGCCAGTATTCGGTCGGCAAGATGTCCGCCGAAGATCTAGACGAGCTTGAGCAGGTGGCCTGCCCTTCGGCCGGCGCTTGCGGCGCGCAATTCACCGCCAACACCATGGCCACCGTGTCGGAGGCCATCGGCCTTGCGCTGCCTTATTCCGCTGGCGCGCCCGCGCCATACGAGATCCGCGACCGTTTCTGCATGGCCGCCGGCAAGAAGGTCATGGATCTGATCGCGCTGAATATCCGCGCGCGCGACATCGTCACCCGCAAGGCACTGGAGAACGCCGCGGCCGTGGTGGCGGCGACCGGCGGCTCCACTAATGCGGCGTTGCATCTGCCGGCCATCGCCAATGAATGCGGTATCGACTTTGACCTATTCGCGGTGGCCGAGGTGATGAAGCGCACGCCTTACATCGCCGACTTGAAGCCATCGGGTCGCTATGTCGCCAAGGACATGTTCGAGGCTGGCGGCATGCCGCTCCTGATGAAGACCCTGCTCGATCACGGCTATCTACACGGCGAGTGCCTGACCGTGACCGGGCGCACCTTGGCCGACAATCTCGCCAAGGTAGCTTGGAACCCTGAGCAGGACGTGGTGCGCCCCGCCGACAATCCGATTTCTCCCACGGGTGGCGTCGTAGGCTTGCGCGGCTCGCTCGCGCCAGACGGCGCGATCGTCAAGGTCGCCGGAATGAAGGGGCTCAAATTCCGTGGCGCCGCGCACTGCTTCGACTGCGAGGAGGATGCTTTCGCCGCGGTGAGCGCGCGCCGCTACAAGGAAGGCGACGTGCTCGTCATCCGTTATGAGGGCCCGAAAGGCGGCCCCGGCATGCGCGAGATGCTGTCTACCACGGCGGCGCTTTACGGCCAGGGCATGGGCGACAAGCTTGCGCTGATTACCGATGGACGCTTCTCCGGCGCCACGCGCGGATTCTGCGTTGGCCATGTGGGGCCCGAGGCTGCCGTTGGCGGTCCGATCGCGCTTATCCGCGATGGCGACATGATTGTGCTCGATGCCGAGAAGGGCACGCTTGATGTCGAGGTGAATCAAAGCGAGCTAGAAAGGCGAGCAAGGGAGTGGAAGGCGCCCCCGGCTCCGTTTCGGAGCGGCGCCTTGTGGAAATACGCAAGCGAGGTTGGTCCGGCGCGGACGGGCGCCGTCACGCACCCCGGCGCTGGCGTAGAAGTGGCGTGCTATGCAGATGTTTAAGCAAGGCGTTGTCGCCGCCTTGGCGGCGACGGTGTTATCGATCCCCTTCCCGGTGGGTGGTGCCGACAACGCGCCATCTTTCGTCACGGCCACCGATGCCTATCACGCCGGCATCGTGGACCTGAAATCTGGACAGAACGAGAAGGCGTTGCCAGCGCTCTACTACGCTGCCGAGCACGGCGTGCTCGGTGCCCAGCTCAAGCTTGCCCGCATTTATGCGGCTGGCAATGGCATGGCCAAGGACGATGCCAAGGCCTTCTACTTTTATCGGCAGATCGCGGACCAGCACGCCGACATCTCGCCTTCAAGCCCGGTGTCGAAATATGTCGCTGAGTCGTTCGTCGCGCTTGCTCAATTTAACCTCGAAGGCATCCCATCCGCAGGCGTGCCGCGGGATCCTATCCAGGCGGCAAATCTCTTCCGCCATGCGGCAAGCTATTTCGGCGATGCCGATGCACAATATGCACTTGCCCGCCTCTATCTTGATGGCGATGGCGTCGAGAAGAATGAGGGGCTTGCCATCAATTGGCTGGCGACCGCCGCCAAAAAGAAGCACCCCGCGGCGCAGGCCACGCTCGGAGAGCTCCTGTGGCGCGGAGGCGACGAAGTCCGGCGGAGACCGGCGCGTGGGTTAGCGCTAATCATGCTTGCCCACGCCAATGCCAAGGCGAGCGGCGATGAGCCGAAATGGATCGCGGAGCTGTACCGCGAGGTGCTGGGCGAAGCGGATGTCGCCATGCGGAAGGAAGCTCAGAGCCTGATGCCAGAGTTCGGTGGCCGGCCCCCGGACGAAGATACGGCCAACGGCAACCCCGCCGACGAACTGCTCCTTCCTGCCTCTGGTGGAGCTTCGCCCAACAGCGTTCCGGACCAAATGCCTAGGGCTGGCGCCATGGCCTCGGGCAGCGGCTCGCCGAGCACACCGGCCCCGGAAAAGATCGGCGTTCCCGTTGGCTTCGGCGATTTGGGCCCAGGTCCGGCTGGGCTCAAGCCCTAAGCGTTCAGCTCGAGCCACACCGGCACGTGATCTGACGGCTTCTCCCAGGAGCGAGGAGTGGGATCGATCTCGCACTTGATAAGCCGGTCAGCGGCCTGCGGCGACAGTAACATATGGTCGATGCGCAAGCCGTGGTTCTTCTGCCAGGCGCCGGCCTGATAGTCCCAGAAGGTGTAGCGGTTGGGCTCGTCGTGACAGGCGCGGTAGGCGTCGATCAGGCCGAGATTGACGATCGCCTGGAAATGCGCCCGCGTCTCGGGCCGGAACAGCGCGTCATCGAGCCAGGCGGCGGGGGCGTAGACATCTTCAGGCGTGGGGATGACGTTGAAGTCGCCGGCGATGATCATCGGCTCTTCGAGCTGTAGCAGGCTCTTTACGCGCTCCCGGAGCCTGCTCATCCAGGCAAGCTTGTAGACGAATTTTTCAGTTCCGAACGGATTTCCGTTCGGCAGGTAGATGTTGACGAGTCGCAGCACGCCCGAAGGAATAGAGACAACGGCCTCCAGATACCGGGCCTGCACGTCGTCAGGATCGCCGGCAAGCCTCGGCGCCACCTCATCGAAGGGGAGCTTCGAAAGCAGTGCCACGCCATTGAAGCCCTTCTGCCCATGCACGGCAATGTTGTAACCAAGCTCCTCGAATTCGAGTCGCGGGAAGGCCTCGTCGACGCACTTAGTCTCTTGCAGGAGCGCGATGTCGGGCAATGCGGATTTGAACCATGTTAGCGCCGCGTCGATGCGCGCCTTCATGCCGTTGACGTTCCAGGTGGCGATTTTCATGAAGCTCATGCGCAATCACATTTTGTCATGGCCGTGCTTGGCACGGCCATGACAATTCTTCTTGCCGGCGCAAGTCGTGGATGGCCGGGGCGCTTCGCCGGCCATGACGGTGAAAATGCTCCCGCGAGAGGACTCTGACGACGCTAGATCGAAAAACTCGTGCCGCAGCCGCAAGATGCGGTGACGTTCGGATTGTTGATCTTGAACGAGGCGCCGATCAGCTCGTCGACGAAGTCGATCTCGGCACCGCGAACGAAGCCGAGCGAGATAGGATCGACCACCACGCGCGCCCCGTCGCGTTCGATAATGAGGTCGTCGGGCGCCCGATCCTGCACGAGATCGAAGCGGTATTGGAAGCCGGAACAGCCGCCCCCCTCGACGCTGACGCGCATTAGCGCAGCGTCCTCGGCCCGCAGAATCTCAACGATGCGCCGAGCGGCGCGCTCGCTCAAGGTGATGGACGGTTCGCTCATCTTCAGTATAGCTAGCTTCAGTATAGCTAGCCCCGTGCCGGCCGGCTCGCCATGAGCCAGCCTTCGCACGCTATAGCGAAAGATAGGGTGGCGGCAGGGCTTGTCAATCGACCGTAGTTGCAAAGCCGACAGGGCTTTGGCGCCTTATGCCGTGGATGAGCGCCAAAGTCGGGGGCGCCTCGTGCCCGAGACGCCGAGCCCCACGCGCTCGCTCTACAGCCGCGACCGCGACCGCATCCTGCATTCGACCGCTTTCCGCAGGCTCACCCACAAGACCCAGGTCTTCATCTATCACGAGGGCGATCACTACCGCACAAGGCTCACCCATAGCCTCGAAGTGGCGCAAGTCGCGCGGTCCATGGCGCGCACGCTCCGCGTCGATGAGGATCTGACCGAGGCTTTGGCCCTTGCTCATGACCTCGGCCATCCGCCCTTCGGTCATGCCGGGGAACGGGCATTAGATCGGGCCATGGCGGTGGAAGGCAGCTTCGACCACAACGCTCAGTCCTTGCGCGTGGTCACTGAGCTCGAACGGAAATATGCGCGCTTTGACGGCCTCAACCTCACCTGGGAGACTCTGGAAGGCCTTGTGAAGCACAACGGCCCGCTCCTTGGCGGTGGTGCATCGAAACCTGTCCCCGAGGGGATCGCCGCCTATTGCGCCAAGCAGGATCTCGCGCTTGCCACCTATGCATCGGTCGAAGCGCAGCTCGCCGCGCTCGCCGACGACATCGCCTATAACAATCACGACATTGATGACGGCTACCGCGCGGGCCTCTTCACCCTCGCCGAGCTTGCCGAGGTGCCGCTTGTGAGCGGGGTGCTCGCCCATGTGAGGTCAGCCTATCCAGGACTCGAGGGAACGCGTGCACTCTACGAGACGACCCGCCACCTTATTACCGCGTTGATCGATGATGCCGTTGCCGAGACGCGCCGGCGGTTGGAACGCCTTGACCCAATAAGCGCTGACGACGTGCGGCACGCGGGTCATACCGTCGTCGCTTTCTCCGAGACTATGAACCGAGACCTGGACACACTCCGGCAGTTTCTCGCCGCGCGCGTATATCGTCATCACCGCATCGTGCGCATCATGAACGACGCCGAAAGCGTGGTTACCGATCTCTTCGGCCTTTATCACACGCACGCCGACGCCCTGCCAGCGGAGTGGCGGGAGCAAGCGGCCGCCCAAGTCTATGGTCGCTATGTTTGCGATTTCATCGCCGGCATGACGGACCGCTATGCCCTAGACGAGCACAGACGCCTGTTTGACGCGACCCCGGAATTACGTTAGTCGCGCCCGAGTTATTGCCTGGAGCAATCATGGACGTCTTTGCAGGGTTCCACGGTCGCATCTTGGCTGCAGTCCAGCAGCTCAAGCATGACGGCGTGGTGCCGACCGAGGCGAACATCGACGGCATCACGCTTGAGCCGCCGAAGGACGCTTCCCGCGGCGACCTGGCCACCAATGCCGCCATGGTGCTGGCGAAGCCCTCTGGCCTCGCGCCACGGGCGCTTGCCGAGCGCATCGTGCCGCTGCTTGCCTCAGACCCCCACATCGAGAGCGTCGAGATCGCGGGCCCCGGCTTCATCAATCTCACGCTTGCTCCGGGCGTCTGGCCAAGTGTTCTCCGCATGGTGCTCGAGCAGTGCGATGGCTATGGCCGGAGCGCCATCGGCAAAGGCAAGGTCGTCAACGTCGAATATGTCTCGGCTAATCCGACCGGGCCGATGCATGTCGGCCATTGCCGCGGTGCCGTGTTCGGCGATGCGCTCGCAAATCTTCTCGCCTTCACCGGTTTCGACGTCACCCGCGAATATTATGTGAATGATGCGGGCGCCCAGGTTGATGCGCTCGCGCGCTCTGCCTATCTCCGTTACCGCGAGGCACTCGGGCAGGACATTGGCGAGATCCCCGGGGGGCTCTATCCCGGCGATTATTTAAAGCCCGTGGGAACTCTGCTTGTGAAGCAACATGGCCGCGAGCTGCTGTCGATGCCCGAGAGCGAATGGCTGCCCATCGTGCGCGACGCCGCGTTGCGCGCCATGCTCTCCATGATCGAAG
>DASPOV010000194.1:0-4427 GCA_035625815.1 Methyloceanibacter sp. | reverse complement strand
GCTCATGCCAACACCGCGCGGGGCGGCGGGATCTCGCGCAAGATCACCAACCCCACCGACCGCAAGCGCCTGCGCGAGATCGCCGGCGAGCTCGAAGTGCCGGAGGGCATGGGGCTGATCATCCGTACCGCCGGTGCGCAGCGCACCAAGACCGAGATCAAGCGCGACTACGACTATCTCTTGCGACTATGGGAGACCGTGCGCGACTTGACGCTGAAGTCGACGGCGCCGAGCCTCGTCTATGAGGAAGGCAGCCTGATCAAGCGGTCGATCCGCGACCTCTACAACAAGGACATCGAGGAAGTGCTGGTCGCAGGCGACGACGCCTATCGCGAGGCCAAGGATTTCATGCGTATGCTAATGCCGAGCCATGCAAAGAACGTGAAGCCCTACAAGGAGCCGGAGCCAGTCTTCATCCGCTATCAGGTTGAGCGCCAGCTCGGAGCCATGTTCTCCTCACAAGTGGTGCTGAAGTCCGGCGGCTACATCGTCATCAATCAGACCGAGGCGCTAGTCGCCGTCGACGTCAATTCCGGCAAGGCAACGCGCGAGCACAATATCGAGGACACCGCGCTCAGGACCAATCTCGAGGCCGCCGAGGAGATTGCGCGCCAGCTCCGCCTGCGCGACCTTGCGGGCCTCATCGTTATCGACTTCATCGACATGGACGAGCGCCGGAACAGCCGGCTGGTTGAGAGGCGCTTGAAGGAATCCTTACGCAACGATCGTGCGCGCATCCAGGTCGGGCGGATCAGCCATTTCGGATTGTTGGAAATGTCGCGCCAGCGTTTACGCATCGGCATGCTCGAAGGCTCCACCGACCCCTGCACCATGTGCCAGGGCACCGGCATCGTGCGGTCGGTGGAGTCGGTCGCGCTCGACGTGCTGCGCTCCCTGGAGGATCGCCTCATCACGGACGGCGTGGTGCCGCTGGTCGCCACCACGGCGGTCGACGTCGCCCTCTACATCCTCAATCAGAAGCGTTCGCATTTGAAGGATATCGAGGAGCGCTACCGCATCCCCATCGCGGTCACGGCGGACGAAGACCTGCATGTGTCGCAGTTCGTCATCGAGCGTTCGGCTGAATCGGAGATCGGCATCGGCGAGAGTACCGTGGTGCAGATGGATTGGGCGCACCATCAGCCGGCTCCCGCTGAGGCCGACGGCGAACAGGGCAGACGCCGCTCGCGCCGCCGCCGCCGCAAGCGTCGTGGCACCGGCGAGCAGGAGTTCGAGGCTTCGGAGGCCGCGCCAGCCCTTGCCGAGAGCGCCGATGGGGAGGAGGAGTCGGAGCGGGAGACGGTGACCCGCGATGTTGAGAGCCACGAGACCGGTGGACAAAATCGCAAGCCCCGCCGCAGAGGCCGTCGCGGCGGTCGTCGTAGCAAAGCCGGGCAGCGTCCGGAGCGTTCTCCGGGGGTGGTTGAAGGGGCTGAGATGGAGAGGGTGAGCGAAGCGCAGAGCTCTCAGCCCGAGGATCGCGACCGTCGCGCGGCAAGACCGCAGCAGAATGGCGACGGTCGCCAAACCGCAACTGACGAGAAGGCGCGCACGGAGCGGTCCGAGCGGCCGTCACGCGACAGCGAGGCTGGTGTTGCGGCACCAGTTGCGGAGCGGCAGTCACCGCCCGCCGAAATCAAGGTGGAGAGCGAGAGCAAGGAGAAATCGGCGCCACCGCGCCGCGGCTGGTGGCAGCGTTAGCCCTTAAGCCAAGCCCTGATGCGAGCCGCCGCTTCGCGTATGGCCCCATGGGGCCCGGCATAAGAGAGGCGCACGAAGTGATGGCCGCGAATAGGGTCGAAGTCGGTCCCCGGCGTGATCGCCACGTCAATCTCCTTGAGCATGCTCTGTGCGAAGGCGGCGCTGTCTGAGGTGAGCCTGCTTACGTCGGCATAGAGATAGAACGCGCCGTCGGCAGGGAGGATCGAGGTCAGGCCCGCCGCCGGCAGCTCGTTCAACAGCAAGGCGCGGTTCGCCGTATAGCCGGCCTTGATCGCCTCGAGTTCCTCGATCCCCTCAAACGCACCTAGCGCCGCGACTTGCGAGATCGCCGGCGGAGAAATGTAGAGGTTCTGGGCGAGCCGCTCCATCGGGCGCACCAGCTCCTTGGGCGCCACTAACCAGCCGATCCGCCATCCTGTCATGCTGAAATATTTCGAGAAGCTGTTGATGGTAATGGCGGCATCCCAATAAGCGAGCGCAGTGTGGGCCGGCTCCTCATATTCGAGGCCGTGATAGATCTCGTCGGAGATGAGCCAGAGGCCGCGACGGCGGCAGGCATCGGCAAGCTCGGCTAGCCTTGTCGCGCTTGCCATGGTCCCTGTCGGATTGTTCGGGCTCGCGACGAGTAGACCAACTGGACTTTCAGATGCGTAGCGATCGAGGTCGCCGGCAACAGGCATCCACCGCGCTGCAGCGCCGGTCTCCAGCAGAACAGGCCTGACGCCGAGCGCCCTCAAGATCTGCCGGTAACAGGGATAACCCGGAGAGGGCAGCAGCAGCGTATCGCCAGGATCGAGCACCGCTAGGAAGGCGAGCACGAATCCCGCCGAGGAGCCCGCGGTGATGACGACGCGCTCGGGCGGCACGCTCGCGTGATAGCGATCCTGGTAATAGCGCGCGATGCGCTCGCGCAAGGCAGGGAGTCCTAGGGCCTCGGTGTAGCCGAGCCGTTCCGTTTCAAGTACGTTGCGCACCCGCTCGCGTGCGGCCTTAGGCGCGGGCGTAGCAGGCTGACCGACTTCCATATGGATGATGCCGCGACCTTCGGCGGCGCGCACATTGGCCTCGCGCATCACGTCCATGACGATGAAGGGATCGATGCTGCTGCGACGGGCCAATCCGCGCGGCAAGCCGTCGGTTCTGCCGCGATCCAAGCCAAGGTCGCGCACCATCGCCCGCTCGTACTTTCTTGAAGCATCTTGCGGCGAAACTGTCACGTTGTCGCCGCATTCAAACGCCAATCAAGCAATGTTTACGGCAAAGACGTGGCTTGAGGCGACCGGCCTTTGCACCGCTCCAAACACGGCTTGGATGCTGTCAGTTGTCGCGAGCCTTAAGGGCCGGATAAGGCCGCTTGAAGGGTGACAACCAGCGCCTTGGCCCAGTACCGGCAAGCCTTTACCATCAAGCGCGATGATGCCTGCTCCGGCCCCCCTCACTAGCTTTCCGCTCTGGCAACGCCTTCGCGGCGCCGCCATTGGCAGCCTCATCATCTCGCTGGTTAGCGCGACCACGGCGGATGCCGCGGGCCTGATCCGCGATGCCGAAACGGAATCGCTGCTCAAGGCCTACTCCAAGCCGATCTTCAGCGCTGCCGGCCTCACCGCCCAGGGCGTCGACATTCACATCGTCAACGACCGCGCCTTCAATGCCTTCGTCGTCGATGGGCATAATATGTTCGTCCATGCAGGTGCGCTCATGGATGCGAAGACGCCCAATCAGATCATCGGCGTGATCGCGCACGAGTGCGGCCATATCACTGGCGGACACCTTGCCCGGCTCAGGGCCCAGGTTGCAAAGGCAAAATCAGCCGCGCTGATGTTGCAGATTATTGGCTTGGCGGCGATGGCAGCTGGCGCTGCTGCGGGAGCCGGCAATATCGGCGCGGCCGGCATGGGCGCCGCCTATGGCGGCACCGACGCCGCGATGCGCATGGTGCTTGCCTACCAGCAGGATGAAGAATCGTCGGCCGACCAGGCCGGCGTCACCTTCCTGAATGCGACCAAGCAATCGGGGCGCGGCCTACTTGAGACTTTGGAGTTCATGAACCAGAAGCTGATCGGCATACAGGGCATCAACCCCTATCTCCAAACACACCCCCTCCCCCCGCAGCGTCTTGCGCAGCTACGCAACCTCGTAACGTCGAGCCCTTACTACGACGTCAAAGACCCGCCGGAACTCCAGATGCGACATGACCTCGTCAGGGCGAAGCTGTTTGGCTTTCTCGACGAGCCGGAAACGGTCTTTAAGCGCTATCCTCAGTCCGATCAGTCGCTTTCTGCGAACTACGCGCGCGCCATTGCCACCTATCGCAAGTCCGGCATGCAGGTTGCCATGCCTCAGATCGATGCCTTGATCGCCGCCAAGCCAGACTGGCCCTATTTCTATGAGATCGAGGGGCAGTTTCTGTTCGAGAGCGGCAATGTCGCTGCCGCAGTCCCACCCTTGCGGCAAGCGGTGGCGCTCGCGCCTGAGGAGCCGCTGATCCGCATCATGCTGGCCCAGGCCCTCCTCGGCACGCCGGACATGAAGAACGTGGACGAGGCGATTTCCAATTTGCGCACTGCGCTTGCCCGCGAGACAACCTCGGCAACGGGCTACCGCCAGCTTGCCGCCGCCTATGGCCGCAAGGGCGACGCCGCCAAAGCCGAGGGCGCGAGAAAGCAATATCTGGCACAAGCCGAGCTTGCATCGGCCGAGGCCTA
>DASPOV010000193.1:0-5945 GCA_035625815.1 Methyloceanibacter sp. | reverse complement strand
ATCTGCAGCGCATTGTCGGCGGCGGCCCAAGCGGCGCGAGCGGCGAGCAACTTGGCCATGCCGGCCTCAAGATCGCAACGGCGGCCAGCGTCCTTCTCGCGCGCGGCAAAATAAGTGAGCTGGCGGGCGAGAAGAATCTCCGCCGCCATCACCACGAGCTTGTCGGCGACACGCGGGAAATTCACGATCGGCTTGCCGAACTGAATGCGCTCGATGCCATAGCGAAGCCCGAGATCGAGCGCGGATTGAGCAACGCCGATGGCCCGCGCCGCGGTCTGGATGCGCGCGGCCTCGAATGTCTGCATCAGCTGCTTGAAGCCCTGGCCCTCTACGCCACCGAGAAGGTTGGCGGCGGGCACGGCGAAGCCGTCGAAGGAAATGTCGAACTCCTTCATGCCGCGATAGCCCAGCACCTCGATCTCCCCGCCGGTCATGCCTTCAGCCGGGAAGGGATCGTCGTCGGTGCCGCGAGGCTTCGGCGCTAGGAACATGGACAGACCACGATAGCCCTTCTCCTTAGGGTCGGTGCGCGCGAGCACGGTCATCAGATCAGCGCGCGCAGCATGCGTGATCCAGGTTTTCTGCCCGGTAATGCGATAAACGTCGCCACTCTTCACCGCGCGGGTGGTGAGCGAGGCGAGATCGGAGCCAGTGTTTGGCTCGGTGAATACCGCCGTCGGCAACACCTCGCCGCTTGCGATCCTAGGCAGCCATTCCTGCTTCTGGGCATCGGTGCCGCCATTGAGGATCAACTCCTCAGCGATCTCCGATCGGGTGCCGAGCGAACCAACGCCGATATAGCCGCGCGATAGCTCCTCCGAGACCACGCACATGGCCTCCTTGCCGAGGCCAAGGCCGCCATACTCCTCAGGCAGAGTGAGCGCGAACACGCCAAGCTCGGCCATCTGGCCGATCAACGGAAGCGGTACATATTCATCCTTGAGATGCCAATCTTGTGCGTAGGGAATGACCTCGGTCTCAGAGAAGCGGTGCATCGCCTCGCGCATGGCCTGAATCGTCTCGTCGAGCCCGGTATCACCGTAGGTGATAGTGCCTTGCGAGCCGCGGATCAGCTCCACGGCGCGGGCACGGGTGGCGGCAGTGGTGCCGAAGATCAAAGCCCGGACATCGGCCGTGAGAAACGCTGCCTGGTGCATCTCCGCCACGCCAAGCTCGTGCGCCCGCGCGATCTCGCCCTGGCTCATCAACACGCCGCCGGAGAGCTGCGAGGCGTATTCGGCGACGCCGATTTGCGCGAGAAGCGCCTCCATCTCGCCGAAGCGGCCCTCGTCTGTCATGCGGCGCGCATAGCTTGCGATCTGATTGAGCGCCTCGGCGTACGTCGCGATCCAGGCGAGCCCATGGGCCGCGTGCTGCTCGCGCTCAAGCGCCGCGCTGTCGATCTTGCCGCCCTGGGATACTTTGGCAGCAACGGCATCGCGCGACCGCTCGCGGAGCGTGTTTGCGGCTTCCGCCGCAGACTCCAAGAGTGGAATGAGATCGGCAATGCGGCTCGGCTGAAAGTCGGCCACGCTGTCGCTAGCGACGGTCAACGTGCAATATCCTCAGGAGCAACGGCGTTGGATCCGCGATGAAAAAACCGTGCGGCAGCGCCAAAGTCAAACCTCAAATCGCGAGGCCAAGAGTGTTCGAGTAGGCCTAGCCGCCATGCATCTGTTTGCTTGCTTCGATCACATCCTCGAAGGTACGAAGTCCGGTGCACGGCGCGCTGACGAGCACTGCCATATTGCCTGGGCGATGCTCGTTCTTCCACATGCGCATGTGCGCTTTCGGAATCTGCTCCTAGGGAAATACCTCGCTCATGCAGGGGTCGATGCGGCGCTCGACAACGAGCTTGTTGGCCTGGCTCGCCTGAAGGAGATGGGCGAAGTGCGAGCCCTGGATGCGTTTCTGATGCATCCACACGTAACGAGCATCCATGGTGAGATTGTAGCCGGTGGTGCCGGCGCAGAATACGACCATACCGCCGCGCTTCACGACGAAGCACGACACCGGGAAGGTCGCCTCGCCAGGATGCTCGAAGACGCTGTCGACATTGACGCCCTTGCCGGTGATTTCCCAGATCGCCTTGCCAAAGTTGCGTGTTTCCTTCAGCCAGGTGTCGTATTCGGGGGTACCGACCGTCGGCATCTGGCCCCAACATTTGAAGTTGTTGCGGTTGATCACGCCCTTGGCGCCGAGCGACATGACGAAGTCGCGCTTCTCGTCGTCGGAGACGACGCCGATGGCGTTGGCGCCGGTGGTTGCGATCAGCTGCACCGCCATCGAGCCGAGGCCGCCGGATGCGCCCCAGACAAGCACGTTGTGGCCGGGCTTCAGCGTGTGTGGACGGTGACCGAAAAGCATGCGGTAGGAGGTGGCGAGGGTCAGTGTGTAACAGGCCGACTCTTCCCAGGTGAGATGCCGCGGTCGCTGCAGGAGCTGGCGATCCTGCACGCGGGCGAACTGAGCGAAGGAGCCGTCCGGGGTCTCGTAGCCCCAGATGCGCTGGGACGGCGAGAACATTGGGTCGCCGCCGTTACACTCCTCATCGTCGCCGTCGTCCTGATTACAGTGGATAACAACTTCGTCGCTGACCTTCCACCGCTTCACCTTGGAGCCGACCGCCCACACGATGCCCGACGCATCGGAGCCTGCGACATGATAGGGGTTCTTGTGACCGTCGAGCGTCGAGATTGGCTTGCCGAGCGAAGCCCACACGCCGTTGTAATTGACGCCAGCGGCCATGACGAGCACGAGAACCTCGTGCGAATCGAGCGGCCAGGTCGGCAACACCTCGATCTGCATGGCCTCATCCGGCGCCCCGTGCCGATCCTTGCGGATGGCCCAGGCGTACATGCTTGCAGGCACATGACCGAGAGGCGGAATTTCGCCGATCTGATACAAGTCCTTCAACGCGCCCTGCTGGGGCGCCACTGCGGCCAATGACATCTCATTCATCCGTTGGGTTCCCCGTTCACCCGGGTCTTTTTGCACTGCGACAATTGTCAACGATCCATCTCGCGACTGCAACATCTTTGCGAGTCGCCGGTAAGGTGCTGAAAAGCCGGAGATTGCTGCGTTAGAATGCCTTTACGGACCCGCGATAGCCAACTATGCCTATCGGGGCAAGAAGCGTTAGCAAAAAGAAAGCGCGCTGCCCAGAGCCGTTTCGTAGGTTTTCGCTCGCGTAAGGGTCGCTGGGTGCCCGCGGGCCGGATGGATTGTTTGGCGTACCGCCTTTGCAGTTACGGGCCCTTAACCCGCTTCCATGCGAAGCATGGCCTTGCGCGCGTAGCGCTCCGCCAGGCTCGATGGTTGCCTTGAAACGCTCGGCGTGCTTCGATGTTTTCAGGCAGCGGATTTGGTTCACGCCACCCATGAGCGGAAAGATTAAGCGCGACAAACCCTGGATGTTCCGCACCTATGCGGGGCATTCGACGGCGAAGGCTTCGAACGAGCTTTACCGGCGGAATCTGGCCAAGGGCCAGACCGGGCTTTCGATCGCCTTCGACCTGCCTACCCAGACCGGATACGACTCCGACGATCCGCTTGCCCGTGGCGAGGTGGGCAAGGTGGGCGTGCCGATCTCTCATCTCGGCGACATGCGCGCGCTGCTCAACGGAATTCCACTTGCCGAGATGAACACCTCCATGACCATCAATGCCACGGCGGCGTGGCTGCTGTCGCTTTACGTGGCGCTCGCCGACGAGCAGGGCGTCGACCGCTCGAGGCTCACCGGCACGGTGCAGAACGACATCCTTAAAGAGTATCTCTCGCGCGGCACTTACGTGTTTCCGCCCAAGCCCTCCCTCAGATTGATCAAGGACGTTATCGTCTACACTGCACGCGAGGTTCCGAAATGGAACCCGACCAATGTCTGCTCCTACCATTTGCAGGAGGCGGGAGCGACGCCGACGCAAAAACTTGCCTTTGCGCTCGCCACGGCCGAGGCAGTTCTCGACGAGGTGCAGAACTCCGGCGAAGTGTCGGCGGAAGAGTTCCCCCAGGTGCTTAGCCGCATCAGCTTCTTTGTCAATGCAGGCGTGCGCTTCATCACCGAGGTGTGCAAGATGCGCGCCTTCGTTGAGCTCTGGGACGAGATTGCCGAACAGCGCTATGACGTCACCGATCCCGCACTCCGTCGCTTCCGCTACGGCGTGCAGGTCAACTCGCTGGGTCTCACGGAGCAGCAGCCTGAGAACAACGTCTATCGCATCCTGCTTTCCATGCTCGCCGTCACGCTGTCGAAGAAGGCACGAGCCCGCGCCGTGCAGCTCCCCGCCTGGAACGAGGCGCTTGGACTGCCAACGCCCTGGGACCAGCAATGGTCGCTCAGACTCCAGCAGATCGTGGCCTACGAGACTGATCTCCTTGAGTTCGGCGACATCTTCGACGGCTCGGAGGTGATCGAGCGCAAGGTCGAGGAGCTTAAGCAAGAGGCTCACGCCGAGCTTGCCCGCATCCAGGAGTTAGGCGGCGCGGTTGCCGCCATCGACTACATGAAGGAGACGCTGATCGCCGCGAACGCCACTCGCGTCGAGGCCATCGAGAAGGGCGAGCAGGTTCTGGTCGGCGTCAACGCCTATACCGAGACCGAGCCTTCGCCGCTCGAGGCAAGCGCCGACGGCATAATTACCGTGCCGGAGTCCGTCGAGATCGAGCAAGTGGCAGCCCTGCAAGCCTGGCGTCAGCGACGTGACGACAAGGAAGTGCGCAAGGCGCTCGTGGATCTGAAGTCTGCGGCAGCCGAAGGGCGCAATATCATGGAGCCGTCCATCGCCGCCGCCAAGATGGGTGTGACCACCGGCGAATGGGGCCAGGTGTTGCGCGAGGTGTTCGGCGAATATCGTGCGCCCACCGGCATCGGCGCCAAGCGCCACACTGACATGGCGAGGCTCGAAGGGGTGCGACATCTCGTCGACGAGGTCTCTGGCAAGCTTGGCCGGAGGCTTACTTTCGTGGTCGGCAAGCCTGGACTCGACGGACATTCGAACGGCGCCGAGCAGATTGCGGTGCGCGCGAGAGACGTCGGCATGGACGTGGTCTATGACGGCATCAGGCTGACGCCGGCTCAGATCGTGGAGCAGGCGCGCGAAGCACGCGCCCATGTGGTCGGCCTCTCCATCCTGTCTGGGTCCCATGTGGCGCTCGTGCGCGACGTGGCGCAGCGCATGCGCGAGGCGGGACTTGGCGACGTCCCCATCGTGGTCGGCGGCATTATCCCCACCGACGACGTGAATGTGCTGAAGCAATGCGGCGCGTCCGCCGTCTACACGCCCAAGGACTTCCATCTCAATGACATCATGGTGGGGATCGTGAAGCTCGTCGGCGCGAATGCAGCAGTGCTTGCCGACGCGGCTATTTCCATACCGCCTTTGCGGGTCCGGGAGCGGGTGCGGCTGTGAGCCCCTTCGCACGGCGTTGCGCTTGCCGTCGCGGCACTCGCCTCCGTTTCGCTCGCAATCTTCGCGGAAGACACCACCAACCCTTGCGCCTCCAGTACCATCACCTTCGCCGGCGACGGCGTCGTGGTGGAGGGCTCGGCTGCGGCGCGCGGCGGTGATACAGCAGGTTGCGCCGGCACCATCATGCAGCGCTCGCCCAACATGTGCATCGATGGCAAGCCTGCGGCGGTAGAGGCCGATCAGACCGGATGCGGCGGGTCGATCGTCTCCGGTGCCTCCGGCGTGTTCATCGGCAAGCTCATGGCGCGAATAGGCGACGCGGCGGGCTAGATAGTCAGGATTTTGCCCCAATTTCCGGCGCTTTTGCTCAGATTTGTCAGCACGGCTCCGTGGCACTCCATCGAGGTTGCTGGTAGAATGGTAGGATCGTCCGCCTGGCATCGGGAACCAGGCACACTGTCATTGGGGGATATCATGAACTTCAGTTTGAGCGCACCGCGCAGGGGGACATTCCTCGTTTCCGCCATCATCGCCATA
>DASPOV010000192.1:0-6360 GCA_035625815.1 Methyloceanibacter sp. | reverse complement strand
ACATCCTCCGGCGAAGTCTCGACGCGCGCGAGGATCACCGTGTGACCCTGCGCCTTGAAATGCACCGCCTCGTCGGCGTCAAACACGAGCTCCCCGGACGCGGCGCCAGGGGAGGCGGGAAGGCCCTTGCCGATGACGAGTTTCGGCGTGTCGGAATCGAGCGTGGGATGCAGGAGTTGGTCGAGCCGGGCCGCGTCGATGCCGAGCACCGCCTCTTTCTCGGTGATCAGCCCTTCTCCCACCATATCGACGGCGATCCTCAAGGCCGCCTGCATGCTGCGCTTGCCGGAGCGGCTCTGTAGTATCCACAGCTTGCTTTCCTCAACCGTGAACTCGACGTCCTGAATGTCGCGGAAATGAGCTTCTAGCTTGGCGCAGGCAGCTTTGAGATCGGCAAACGCTTCGGGCATCAACCGTTCGAGCGACGGACGGCGGTCGCCGGTCGCGGCCCTTGCCGCTTCGGTCAGAGGCTGCGGCGTGCGGAGCCCAGCGACCACATCCTCGCCTTGCGCGTTGACCAGGAACTCGCCGTAAAGCTCTTTCGCGCCGGTAGATGGATTGCGGGTGAAGACAACGCCGGTCGCGCTCCGCTCGCCCATATTGCCGAAGACCATGGCCTGCACAGTGACCGCCGTGCCCCAGTCGTCGGGAATGTCATGCAGACGTCGGTAGGCAATGGCACGCGCATTGCGCCAGGAGCCGAACACGGCAGCGATCGCGCCCCAGAGCTGGACGTGCAGATCTTGCGGGAAGGGCTGGTCTAGCTCCTCCTCGACCAGAGCCTTGAAGCGGGTCACGAGCTCCGCCCAATGTTCGGCCTTCAGCTCTGTGTCGAGCTCGAAGCCTTTGAGATTTTTGTAGTTCTCGAGCGCTTCCTCAAACAAATCGTGGTCGATGCCCAGGACCACATCGCCATACATCTGAATGAAGCGGCGATAGGTGTCATAGGCGAATCTGCCGTCGGAGGAGCGGCGAGCGAGGCCTTCGACGGTCACGTCATTGAGGCCGAGATTGAGCACCGTGTCCATCATGCCCGGCATCGAGGCGCGCGAGCCCGAGCGCACCGACACGAGCAGAGGATTGGTGACGTCGCCGAAGCGGGCGCCGGCGACCTTGCCCACCACGTCGAGGGCCTCGCTCACCATCGGCATCAGCGCGTCCGGCAGCTTCTTGCCTGCCATGTAATAGGCTGCGCAGACCTCTGATGAGATGGTGAGCCCCGGCGGCACCGGCAGCCCGAGCCGCGACATCTCGGCGAGATAGGCACCCTTGCCGCCGAGCAGATCACGCCGAGCGGCATCGCCCTCGGCGTGATCGGCGCCGAAAGTAAATACCCAATGGGGCGAAGCGTCCTTGGCCCGGCTGGCCTTCTGCATTGAGCGGTCCATCTTGAGCTGCCCCCTTTTAGCGACCTGCTGCCCCCGACACAAATGGAGCGGAGGAGAACTGGCTAAGGACGGGAAGGGCGTTGCTCGCGGAGGCGCCGATGAAGAATAAAATCGCCGCTCTCGATGAGACTCCCCCGCTCTGGTGGCTGGCGCATCTCGTAGGTCCATGCATCGACCGTCCCACCCCCGTCGAGACGGACTTTTATGGGCACGCGTCAGAAGGGATTGCCAGGTTCGGCGGTCCCTTCATAGTGGTCGAGTTGGTCAAGCAGGCGCTGGGCGGTCTTGAGCGCGAAGACCTCGCCGATCACGCGCGACCTCGCGTCTTCTCTGAACATCGCTGCGGGATAACACCCGAAGTCGTAAAGGATGCCGGGCGCCGACCCCTTGCCGACGAACTTCGCCTGGGACTTGAGCCGCAGCGCCAGCGGATGGAGAAATTCAGACCGCAATGTGCCGTAGACGAAGAGGTGCTGAGGCATGGAGCTAGTCCGGCAATCTAACCGGGGGCATCCTCATCGAGTTGCCCAAACGGATTGAAAGCGACCTCCCACACGCGTCGGTCTGGATCTGCGAAGTAGCCGTTGCTTTAGGATGTGTGCGCCGGTGGCCTCCGCGCCCGCCATCATGGCCTCGACCTCAGCTTCGCTAGGGAGATTCTGCGCGATGACGATGCCGCCATTGCCGGTCGAAAGTTTCGCGGCTTGCGCATCGTCCCTCGGGGCATCGCGCCCCGATAAGGCGAGCACGACCGGAGTTGCCTGAAAGAAGCTGACGCTTGCTTTGTAGGCGGGTTTCGACCGCACGAAGCAGAGCTGCTCATAGGAAAGCCGTAGCCTTGCCACTCGGCCAAGGGTGATCAGGTGAATATGTGGGGCCACGACGACACTCAGCCTTCGATCTTAGAGAAGTCTGCCACGGTGAGGGTTGTGGCGCGGATTCGATTCAGCAGCCGCAAGCGATTGCCGCGGAGAACTGGGTCATCGGTATTAACCGTGACGTGATCGAAGAAAGCGTCCACAGGGGCACGGAGATTGGCCATCGCCGTCATGGCAGCCTCGAAATCCTCCTTCGCGACCGCGGTGGCAGCCGCGCGCTCGACTTCATCCACGGCCTTAGCAAGCACCTTTTCCTCGGGCAGTTGAAGCAGCTTGGCATCGGGGATCTGATCGTAGCTCTGACCGTCCTTCTTCTCCTCGATGCGGAGGATGTTGATGGCGCGCTTGGTGCCGATGAGCAAATGCTCGCCGTCCTCGGTGTCGAGGAAGCGGCCGAGCGCCTCGACCCGGCGCACGATCATGAGCAGATCGTCGCCACCGAGTGCGAACACAGCATAGACGAGGTCGTGCCGCGCACCTTGGTCGCTCAGATGCACCTTAAGCCGATCGGCGAAGAAGGAAAGGAGATCCAGGTGTCGCGGGTTGAGCTCTTTTCGCGGTACTGGGACAGGCTTGGTCCTCTCGACGCCCGCTGTTGCCGTCTCGATCCTTCGGGCGCTCTCGCGTTGCGCTAATTCAATCGCTTGATCTACCCTGTCGAAATGTTGTGCGACCACAGAAGACATTAGTTCAAGTCGTAATTCATTATCCAAGACTATCCTGATCAAGCCGAGCGCGGCGCGGCGAAGTGCGTAAGGATCTTTGGAGCCGGTCGGCTTCTCGTCGATCGCCCAGAAGCCCACCAGAGTGTCGAGCTTGTCGGCAAGCGCCACAGCGATGGCTGTTGGCTCGCGCGGCACCTCATCGGACGGCCCGACCGGCTTGTAATGACCGGCGATCGCGTCTGCGACCAAAGGATCCTCTGCCTGGTCAAGCGCGTAGTAGCGGCCCATCACCCCTTGCAACTCGGGGAACTCGCCGACCATGTCGCTGACGAGATCGGCCTTGGCGAGGATTCCGGCGCGCTCGGCAAGGTCTGGATCGGCGCGGACGAGCTTGGCAATCTCGCGGGCGAACACTCTCACCCGCTGCACGCGCTCATATTGGGTGCCGAGTTTCTCGTGGAAGACGATTTCTCGGAGCTTTGGCACGCGGTCTTCAAGCATCACCTTGCGGTCTTGGTCGAAGAAGAACTTGGCGTCGGCAAGCCGTGCACGGATCACGCGCTCATTGCCGGCGGTGATGGCCTTGCCGCCGTCGTCGGCCTCGAGGTTGGCAACCACGATGAAGCGGTTGGCGATCTTATCTCCGCGGCGAAGCGAGAAGCACTTCTGATGCGCCTTCATCGATGTCGCGAGCACTTCCGCCGGCACGTCGAGAAAACTTTCATCGAAAGCGCCCATCAGCAACACCGGCCATTCGGTGAGCCCAGCATTCTCGGCGAGCAGCGCCATGTCGTCGATCAGCGTGAGCCCTTGCTTGCCGGCGAGCCCCTGCGCTCCCTTCAAGATGATCGTCTCGCGTTCCTTCGCATCGAGGATTACATAGGCCCGCCGCAGTTTCTCCACATAATCGTTGAAGTTCCTTACACTGAACGGCTTCGGCGCCATGAAGCGATGGGCGCGCGTCTCCTTCCCGCTCTTAATCCCGTCGATTTCGAACGGCACCACCTTGCCGTCGAACAGGCAGAGGATGGAATGCAGCGGGCGCACCCACCGCAACCGCCCGCTTCCCCAGCGCATGGATTTCGGCCAGGGAAAGTTACGCATGATCTCCGGCGCGATCTCGGCCACCACGTCGGAGGTGGGGCGGCCAGGGCGCTCGATCAGCGCCACATAGAAGTCGCCCCTCTTGTCGGATCGCGTCTCAGCTTGGTCGAGCGAGCTCAGGCCCCCTGATTTGAGGAATCCTTGCACCGCAGCGTCAGGCGCGCCGACGCGGGGGCCTTTGCGCTCCTCGCTCACATCGGGCGAGCGGGCCGGCAAGCCATCCACGGCCACGGTCAGGCGCCGGGGGTTGGCGAAGCTCCGTACTGTATCGAAGCTGAGTCCAGCCTGTTTCAGCCGATCTCCGAGCAGGCGCGCGAGATCGTCTGCGGCACGGACCTGCATGCGCGCCGGGATCTCCTCTGATAATAGCTCGAGCAGAAGCTCAGCCATGACCGGACCGGGAAGGTTCAAGCTGCGCGCCGCCTGCCTCGGTTTGCAGCCATGCGGCGCAGCACGCGCGTGCAAGCTCGCGCACGCGCAAGACAAAGCCCTGCCGCTCAATCACTGAGATCACGCCACGGGCGTCGAGGAGATTGAAAATGTGCGAGGCCTTGATTGCCTGGTCGTAGGCTGGAAGCACCATTAGATGGTGCTTGGCGTCTCCGCTCTTGGCGAGCAGCGCCTTGCATTCGGCTTCCGCGTCGCGGAAATGCGCAAGCAGCGTCTTGGTGTCGGCGTACTCGAAATTGTAGCGGGAGTATTCTTGCTCGGCTTGCAGGAACACGTCGCCATAGGTTACCTTGTTCTTGCCCTGTTTTCCGTTGAAGTTGAGGTCAAAAACGCGGTCGACGCCTTGCACATACATGGCAAGCCGCTCGAGTCCGTAAGTCAGCTCGCCCGCGACGGGGTCGCAATCGAAGCCGCCGACCTGCTGGAAGTAGGTGAACTGCGACACCTCCATGCCGTCGCACCACACCTCCCAGCCGAGTCCCCAGGCGCCAAGCGTCGGGCTCTCCCAGTCATCCTCGACGAAGCGAATGTCGTGGGTGAGCATGTCGACGCCGATGGCCCTGAGGCTGTCGAGATAGACGTCCTGGATTTCGGGCGGCGACGGCTTCAGGATCACCTGGAACTGATAATAGTGCTGGAGGCGGTTCGGGTTCTCGCCATAGCGGCCGTCCCTAGGGCGCCGCGAAGGCTGCACATAGGCGGCGCGCCAGGGCTTTGGCCCGAGCGCGCGCATGGTGGTGGCGGGATGAAAAGTTGCCGCCCCCATCTCCATGTCGTAGGGCTGCAAGATGACGCAACCCTGGTCGGCCCAGTAGCGCTCCAGCTTGAGGATTAGGTCCTGAAACGAGAGGGCATGAGGCCGATCCGCTTTGGTGAGCTTGCCCATGGTCGCTTTTCGAGCCGCGAGGGGGGAGGGGATGTCGCAGGCGACAGACGCTATGCGCCGACGCTGGCCCCGGTCAAGGGACGCGCGTTCCGGCGGGACAAGGAGAATTCAAGGACCCCCGGCGCCGATCAATGTCCCTTCGGGCTGTAGATGTCGGTGGCAGGATCGCGTTCTAGGCGCACGATCGTTCCAGCCTCCCGCTGATCCATGGCCTTTCTGGCGCGGGCAAGCTCCGCGGCGATGCGACGCTGCTCGTCGCGATACCAGCGCCTGGCGAGAAAAATGCCAGCGCCGGCAGCAAGCAGGATGAGAAGTTGCGGCATGGCTTAAAACCCAAAGCGCGACCAGAGCGCTCTCGTCTCGATAGCAGAAATGAGGTCGGCTGCAAGCCCGCCTGGTGAAAAGCCAAAGTCGGGAATGCTGTCTTGCACCGAGACACTGCGCCTGCGGCGGAGCCAGCTCGTTGACGGCGTGACCAGGCTGAAGCGAACCTTGTCACCGTAAAGCTCGCGCATCTTGGAGCGGAGGTCGGTCAGTCCGTCGATGAGGCCGAGCTCGAATGCCTTCTTGCCGGACCAAAACTCTCCGGTGAACAGGCTGTCTCCCGCCTTCTCGATGCGAACGCCCCGCCTTGCCTTGACTAGCGCGATGAACTCGTCGTGCACGTCGCGTTGGATGGCCTTGATCCTCTCCACGTCATCGGACTTCGCGGGCAGGAAGGGGTCGAGCGTGGTCTTGTTGGGCCCAGCGGTATAGACCCGCCGCTCTACGCCAATCTTGTTGATCAGCTCGTTTAGGCCGAAAGTCGCGGTGACAACGCCGATCGATCCTATGATGGAGCTTGCATCGGCGTAGATCTCATCGCCCGCGAGCGCGAGCAGATAACCGCCGGAGGCGGCAACGTCCTCGGTAAAGACATAGACCCTGAGATTTTTCTCTTCGGCCAGCGCCCGGATGCGCTTGTAGATCAGCACCGACTGTACGGCCGA
>DASPOV010000191.1:0-13408 GCA_035625815.1 Methyloceanibacter sp. | reverse complement strand
TGGCCATCGGCGAGGCGGGGCTCGACTATCACTACGACATTAGCCCGCGCGCCGACCAGGAGCGTGGCTTCCGCACCCATATCGCCGCCGCGCGCCAGACGGGATTGCCCCTTGTGATACATGCGCGCGACGCCGACGAGGACATTGCCCGTATCCTCGAAGAGGAGAATGGACGAGGCGCCTTCCCTTTCGTGCTGCATTGCTTCACTGGAGGTCCTGAGCTGGCGCGCCGCGGATTCGCGCTCGGCGGCTATATGTCGTTCTCAGGTGTGGTGACCTTCAAGAACTCCGGCGCGTTGCGCGACATCGCCAAGGTGATGCCGCTTGACCGGCTGCTGGTCGAAACCGATGCGCCCTATCTCGCACCGGAGCCGTTGCGCGGGAGCACCAACGAGCCTGCCAATGTGGCACATACCGCGGCGCTGCTCGCGGTCGTTCGCGGCGTGGGCAAGGCAGAGATCGCGCGCGCCACGAGCGAGAACTTCCTACGCCTGTTCAAGAAGGTGCCGCGCTCGGCGGTTTCCATTCCGTCCTCCGCATGACGCTCAAGTTTACCATTCTCGGCTGCGGCACGTCCGGCGGCGTGCCTCGGGTCGGCAACATCTGGGGCGCGTGCGATCCGTCTAATCCGAAGAACCGGCGCCTGCGCTGCTCGGTGCTCGTACAAAAGGAGGGTGGGGAGGGCACGACAAACGTGCTCGTGGACACCTCGCCAGACCTCCGCGAGCAGTTGCTCGCCACTGGGATCGGCTGGCTCGACGGCGTCCTCTACACCCATGACCACGCCGACCATTCCCACGGCATCGATGATTTGCGCATGGTCTCCTACAATGGGCGTCGGCGGGTTGCGGTCTATCACGACGCGGCGACGGGGCGCATTCTCAGGCAGCGCTTCGCCTATTGTTTCCATACGCCGCCGGAGAGTGAATATCCGCCGATCCTCGATAGTCACGAGTTGACGCCGGGCGTGCCGGTCGAAATCCTAGGCTCCGGCGGCAGCGTGGAGGCGCTCCCGTTCAAGCAGCGGCACGGGTCGGGAGAGACACTCGGCTTCCGCTTCGGCGGCATAGCCTATTCGTCCGACGTCAGCGATCTGTCCAACGAGTCGCTCAAATACCTCACGAACCTTGATGTGTGGGTCCTCGATGCGCTCCGCTATTCTAGGCATCCAAGTCATTTCAGTGTCACTGAAGCGCTTGACTGGATCGCGCGCGTCAAACCGAAGCGCGCGGTGTTCACCCATATGCATGTCGATCTTGACTATGATGCTTTGGCGCGGGAGCTGCCTAAAGATGTCGAGCCGGCCTATGACGGCATGGTCCTGATGACAAATGATAAAATTGGCGGTTCGTGAACGTTGGTCGTGACCTTTATTTGAAATATAGCAGGGGCACCTCCATGTTGCGGTCATCTAATTGCTCGCGATCGCGCGAAGCCGCTGCTCAAATTGTGGCGTTCATTCCGAGACAATTTTTCAAAACATCGTCTGACCCCAGCTAGCGTGTGGGCGCAAAGACCATCACCACCATTTCAGCGGCGTCTTGGCACATAAGGATACAATCGGCTGCGCGCAGGGGCCGCTGCCGTGCGGAACGGCCTTGTCGTTCTGCGATCCGAGCGAGCGGCCGTATCTCAAGTCCAGTTTCTGTCGTTGGCCATCGTTATTGCCAGCTCGAAGTGGTCGAAGTCGGTTCGAAGGGATGGCGGCCCTGAGCGATTGCCTCCCGTACCGGCGTCCAAGGTACGGCGATCGAATGGGAGGCGCACGAACGCGCTGCCTGTCGCCAGGGAGCTCTGACTCGTCCGAGAACCGCAAGTGTGTCCCTATCAGGAGGGTCGCGATGAACAACCACGCGCATCTGTTCGACGTCCTCTATGAGGATGGAACGCAGAGCTCCAACTGCAAGGTGCCTGCCGCAGACCTTAGCGGTCTCGACGGAGATGTGCCGGCGCGCACCTTCATCGAGATGCAGGACCGCAAGATCGGCGAAGGGTCCGGCATACGCCCGGCGGCTAGGGCGTAAAGAGCTGGCCCGTAGCCTCGGACTTGGGCGTCGCGAGCGTCACGAAAATTTCGGTGACTCGCTCTGGCTGGGGGAGCGTGGCGGGATCTTCGGCAGGATAGGCTTCGGCGCGCATGCGCGTTGCCATGGCGCCGGGATCCACGAGGTTCACCTTGATCTCTGTTCCCGCAGTCTCATTCGCATAGGTCTCGGCGAGCGCCTCAAGTGCTGCCTTGGAGACGGAATAGGGAGCCCAATACGCGCGGGCCGAGCGCGCCACGCTCGAGGTGACGAAGATAATACGCGCTGCATTGGAGCGATGGAGCAGGGGATCCAGAGTACGGATCAGCCGCCAATTGGCGGTCACATTCACCGTAAACACGCGGTTCCAATGGGCAGAAGGAATATGGGGCAGCGGCGACAGGGCCCCGAGGATCGCGGCGCTGCCGACGAACACATCCAGTCTGCCAAAGCGCTCATAGAGCGAGGGCCCGAGCGCATCGATTGCCTGCCCGTCGGTAAGATCGAGCGGCACGAGGCTCGCGGTGCCGCCTGCCTTACGGATCTCGTCATCGACCCTGCCGAGCATGGTCATGCCACGGGCAAGCAAAAGCACATGTGCGCCTTCCAGGGCGAAGGCAAGCGCGACTGCGCGGCCAAGGCCGCGCGACGCCCCGGTGATAAGCGCAATGCGGTCCTTGAGACGCTGTTCGGTCAACCGACTTCGGCGAGGAAGGAGAGCTGCTTCTGCTGCGGCGGACCTTCGCGGTCCCGCAGCCTGGTCGGATATTCGCCGGTGAAGCAGTGATCGGTGAACTGCGGATGGGCGGGATCGCGGCTGTCGTATCCCATGGCCTTGTAGATGCCGTCCACCGACAGGAATGCAAGCGAGTCGGCGCCCATATAGGTCCGCATCTGTTCCAGTGTCTTGGTCGCGGCGAGCAGCTTGTCCTGGTCTGGCGTATCGATGCCGTAGAAATCCGGATGGGTGATTGGCGGGCTCGAAATGCGCATATGCACTTCCTTGGCGCCTGCCTCGCGCATCATATGCACGATCTTCACCGAGGTTGTGCCTCGCACCACGCTGTCGTCGATTAGCACGATGCGCTTGCCCTTCACTTCCGCCTCATTGGCGCTGTGCTTGAGCTTCACGCCGAGCTGGCGGATGCGCTGCTCGGGCTCGATGAAGGTGCGCCCGACATAGTGATTGCGGATGATGCCGAACTCAAACGGGATGCCGGAGCCTTGCGAATAGCCGATTGCAGCGGGCACCCCAGAATCGGGGATGGGGATGACGACGTCTGCGCGGGCGGGAGCTTCGCGCGCCAATTGCCGGCCCATTTCTTTTCGCACCTCGTAGACGGAGCGCCCGCCGACAATAGAGTCGGGACGGGAGAAATAGATGTATTCGAAGATGCAGAGCCGGGCTGGGTATTTCGGCACGAAGCGATGACTCTCTAAGCCATCCTTGGTGATCACGACCACCTCACCGTTCTCGACTTCGCGTACGAAGTCGGCGCCGATAATGTCGAGAGCACAGGTCTCTGAGGCGAGAACCCAAGCCTCGCCGAGCTTGCCAAGGGCGAGCGGCCTGATGCCGTAAGGATCGCGCGCGCCGACGAGTTTCTTGTTGGTCAACCCGACCAGGGCATAGGCGCCTTCAACTTGCAGCAGTGCCTCGACGAATTTTTCCACGAACAGGCGCTTCTCGCTACGGGCGACGAGGTGGAGAATGACTTCCGTGTCGGTGGTGGACTGGCAGATGGCACCCTTCTTGATCAGCCAGTCGCGAAGGGTGAGGGCATTGGTGAGATTACCGTTATGGGCCAGGGCAAAGCCGCCGGAGTCGAGATCGACGAAAAGCGGCTGCACGTTGCGCATAATGGGATCGCCGCAGGTCGAATAGCGCACATGGCCGATCGCTGCGCTGCCCTTCAGCCGCTCGATCATTTGGCTTGAGGTGAAATGGTCGCCGACCAGGCCGAGGCGCCGCTCGGTGTGGAAATGGGCACCGTCGAAACTGACGATGCCAGTGGCCTCTTGGCCGCGATGCTGGAGTGCGTGCAGGCCAAGCGCCGTGAGCGCCGCAGCATCCGGATGGCCGAAAATTCCGAACACGCCGCATTCCTCATGCAGACGGTCCTCGTCGAGCCAAGTCAAACCCTGATCGTCAACGTGGTCGGTCACGCGTGTCCTCGCCTCCCTTAGATAGGGGCCCTCTAGGGCGCTTCAATCCCATACGCCACACGTGTTCGCACAACTGGTTTGAATGGATTCGGCCCCTCCGAGCGCTGGCCGGGCACAGGCGCCGCCGGCGCAGCATCAGAGGGTGAACCAGGCTGAGCGCCGGGCGCCGCTGCTGGACCTTCGGGTGCTTCCTCGTGCTTAGATTTGGGGAGGTACTGCTCTGGGTTCAGCGGCATCAGCGATTCGATGGCCACCTGGGTCTGTTTGAGGATCGGGTAGGAGCGCGCCTCGGTGATCCAGGTTGGTTGATCCCTAGCGAGCGCGCTGAACAGAATGAAGACGATGGCCACGAGAAGAAACCCGCGCGCCAAGCCAAAGAGAAAGCCCATGGTGCGATCGAGCGCGCCGACGCGACTATCGAGCACGCGGTCGGAGATCCGGAACGTGATCAGGCTGACGATGATCAGGACGATAACAAAGACACCGACGGCGAAGGCAAACATCGCGACGGTGGGATTGCTAATATACGGCGTGAGCAGGCTCGAATATCTGGGGGTGAGATAAAGGGCGGCGACGGCGGCCATGGCCCAAGAGAAAATAGACAAAACCTCCCGTGTGAACCCGCGCACCATGGCGAGGAATCCCGACACGAGCATGATGATGATGAGAATGACATCGAGCCAGGAAATTGGCATGGCGCGAGGCTCCTTGGAGGGGCGCGGCGGAGACTATCACGATTCCCCGCGATGAAGCATAAATGACCCGAACCGGCAACGGTGGATGCCAAGTCCGGCGCATTGTCGCATGCGGGCCCCGTTCAGGCCCTCTCCGGCAGGCCGAATCGGGCTACGAGTTCGCCGAGCTGGGAGAGGGGCACGAGCCGGATCTCCGGCAGCTGTCGGTCCGGGGCGCAAGCCGCGGGCACCACTGCCCGCGTGAACCCCAATTTCGCGGCCTCCCTAAGGCGTTGGTCCATTTGACCCACGGCTCTGACCGCGCCGGTGAGGCTGACCTCGCCGAAAAAGACAGTGTCCTCGGGCGCCGGGCGTCCGGCAAAAGACGAAAGAAGAGCAGCCGCGGCAGCAAGGTCGGCGGCGGGATCGCCGAGTTTCAGGCCGCCAGCGACGTTGAGATAGACGTCGTGGGCGCTGAGGCGGGTGCCGCAGCGGGCCTCGAGTACGGCCATGACCATGGCGAGCCGGTTTGGGTCCCATCCAACCACGGCGCGTCTTGGCATGCTGAGTAAAGACGGCGCGACAAGTGCCTGCAATTCGACTAGGATAGGCCTCGTCCCCTCCATACCTGCAAACACCGCGGTGCCTGGCGCGCCACGGTCGCGGTCGCTGAGGAACAGGGCAGAAGGGTTCTCAATCTGTTGCAGCCCCTCATAGCGCATCTCGAACACGCCGATCTCATCGGTTGGCCCGAAGCGGTTCTTCACCGCCCGCAGGATTCGAAATTGGTGGCCGCTTTGGCCTTCGAAATAGAGCACAGTGTCAACCATATGCTCGATGACCTTGGGGCCGGCGATCTGGCCGTCCTTGGTGACGTGGCCGACGAGGACCAGGGTCGAGCCGCTCCCTTTGGCCCAACGCACGAGCGCCGAGGCGCAGCCGCGAAGCTGCGAAATGGTGCCGGGGGCGGCTTCGAGGCCCTCCGACCAAAGAGTCTGTACCGAATCGATGACGATTAGGGCAAGTGTCTTTGTTTTGTTCAAGGTCGCGATAATATTGACGAGGTTCGTTTCGGTGCCGAGCGCCACTGGAGCCTGGCTGAGGCCAAGGCGCGCGGCCCGCATGCGCACCTGCGCGGGCGCTTCCTCGCCGGAGAGATAGACGACCGTTGCACTGCTCGAGGCAAGTGCCGCCGCGGCCTGGAGCAGAAGTGTCGATTTGCCGATGCCGGGGTCGCCGCCGACGAGCACAGCCGAGCCAGGCACGAGTCCGCCGCCAAGCACGCGATCGAGCTCGGTCATGCCGGTCGCCAGCCGCGGCGCATCACTGGTGTCGGTTTGCAGGCTCTCGAAAGAGGCCGCCCTGCCTTTGCCACCTCTGAGGGCGACAAGCGCCGGCGGACCGGGGGGAGCGGCAGCCTCCTCGATGATGCGGTTCCATTCCCCGCAGGCGGCGCATTTGCCGGACCAGCGCGTGGTTACGGCGCCACAGGCCTGGCAGACGAAGGCTTTGGACACTTTGGCCATTTGAGCTTCTAGCCGCCGGTGTAACGCCGCACGGCGCGGGTGCCGAGATTGGTGAGGACCTCGTAATCGATGGTGCCGGCGTGGACGGCAAGCTCGTCGGCCGAGACATTCTTGCCGATCAGCTCGACCCAAGCGTCGCGCTGAGCAAACGCCTCGGGCACATCGGTCACATCGATGGTAATGAGATCCATCGACACGCGGCCCAGCAGCGGCGCCGAATGCGATCCAAGGTAGACCTGCAAACCTCGCTCGCCGTCGCCGGCCGACAGCGAGCGAAAGACGCCGTCGGCATACCCCACCGCGACGACCGCGATGCGCGACGGACGCGTCAGGGTCCGAGTCGCGCCATAGCCAACGGTTTCACCTGCCGTGACCTCGCGCACTTGCAGGATGCGCCCGGCAAGATGGACCACCGGCGCGAAAGGATTGGCACCAGTTCGCCGCGCCCTGCCGCCATAGAGGGCAATGCCTGGACGCACGAGATCGTAGCAATAGGGTGCCCCGAGCAGAATACCGGCGGAGTTGGCGAGGCTTGCGGGAGCTTTCGGCAATTTGGCGCGAAGAGTGTCGAAGGTTTTCCTCTGTGCCTCGTTCTTGGGATGGTCCGGTTCGTCGGCGCAGGCAAGATGGCTCATCACCAGCGCGAGTTCGAAGGTTGCCCACAGCTCCTTCGCGCCGGACACGTGGTCAACCTCCGCAGCGGAAAGTCCGAGCCGGTTCATGCCGCTATCGATATGGACGGCGGCGGGGAGCTTGGCACGTGCGCTCTTGGCGAAGGCTGCCCATTCCTCGATTTCGTCGGTGCTGTTGAGCACCGGGCGCAAGCCGAATTGGCGATAGATTTGGCCCGTGTCCTTGAGCAGGCCATCGAAGACGTAGATGGTGGCGCCGGGAAGAAGCGCGCGTAGCTCCTCGGCTTCGCCAAGCGTGGCGATGAAGAAGCTTTTGCAGCCTGCCCGCGCAAGCGCCGGCGTAACCTCGGCCATGCCGAGCCCATAGGCATTAGCCTTTACCACCGCGGCGCATTCCGCTGGCGTGCTGAGGTCGTTCAAGGTGCGGTAGTTGGCCACAACAGAGTCAAGATCGATGGTGAGGAGCACGGTGGCCGTCGCGTCATCGATCTTTGGGACGCGGCTCAGTCCAGGCGCTCCGGCAGCCGCTCCTCCGCGGCGAGGTTGCCGAACCTCGTGAACTCCGGCGTGAACTGAAGCTTCACGGTGCCCGTGGGCCCGTGGCGTTGTTTGCCGATGATCACTTCGGCTTGGCCGGTCACCGCGTTCATTTGGCTTCGCCATTTGGCGTGGTCGTCTGTGTTTAGGTTGGGCTCACGTCGCTCAAGATAGTATTCCTCGCGGAAGACGAACAACACCACATCGGCATCCTGCTCGATGGAGCCGGATTCGCGCAAATCTGCAAGTTGCGGGCGCTTGTCCTCGCGTTGCTCCACTTGGCGCGAAAGTTGGGATAGGGCCAGCACCGGAATATGCAACTCCTTAGCCAAGGTCTTGAGGGCTGTAGTGATTTCGGAGACCTCCTGCACGCGGCCCTCCGCCGCGCGTTTACTGGAGCCTGACAAGAGCTGGAGATAATCGACCACGATCAGACCGATGTCGCGTTGCCGCTTGAGACGCCGGGCTCGCGCGGCCAATTGTGCAACTGTGATGCCGCCAGTCTGATCAATATAGAGCGGCAAAAACTGCAACTGCTGCGAGATCTCAACGATGCGATCGAACTCGTTACTATCGATCCGGCCGCGGCGAATCTTCTCCGATGGAATTTCCGACTGCTCGGAGATAATGCGGGTGGCGAGCTGCTCGGCGGACATTTCGAGGGAAAAGAATCCGACCACGGCGCCATCAAGCGCGACGTCGGAGTCAGGATCGCGCCGATAGCTCTGCGCCACGTGATAGGCGATGTTGGTGGCGAGCGCCGTCTTGCCCATGGACGGGCGCCCGGCAAGGATGATCAGGTCGGAAGGCTGCAAGCCGCCCATGCGTCGATCGAGATCGCTGAAGCCGGTGGCAAGTCCCGACAATCCGCCGTCGCGCCGATAGGCATTGGCTGCCATGTCGATGGCATCGGTGAGCGCACTGGTGAACGGTTCGAAGCCCGATCCATACTTTCCGCTCTCTGCAAGCTCGAAAAGCTTCTGCTCGGTGTCTTCGATCTGCACCGCAGGGGGCGCGTCGATCGGCGAATCATAGGCTGTATTAACCATCGCCTCACCAATCTCGATGAGCTGTCGGCGCTGAGCGAGGTCGTAGATGGTGCGGCCGTAATCCTCTGCGTTGATGATGGTCGTGGCATTGGCGGCGAGCCGGCCGAGATATTGCGGGACGGTGAGTTCGCCTACGGGCACTTCATTTTCAAAGTAGGTCTTTAGCGTGATAGGCGTCGCTCGCTTGCCACTTCGAATGAGCTTCGCGGCGTTTTCATAGATTCGACCGTGTAGAGGTTCACTGAAGTGCCGCGGCTGGAGAAAATTAGACACGCGGTCGAGAGCTTCGTTGTTGACCAAAATGGCGCCGAGAAGCGCATGTTCCGCGTCAATATTATTGGGCGGCGCACGGAAGATCGGCCTTTCTGCAGCGGGTGGAACAGGACGAATCAGTGCGCTCATATGCCCAGAGTACCCAAAACAGGGCAGTCGACTAGGCCGTTAGCCTGTGGAGATCGGGGAGGAATCGGGTTCGCTAACAACCAGCGGATTACGCCCGCTCAGCGTCTAGCGCGGCGGACCGGCTGCGGCGAGAAGCGGCCGTCGCGCACGCGGAAGTCGTGCTCGGCCGAATGAATATAGTCGCGGGTGATCGGCAGCGCCTTCGGGTCCTTGGCGAGCTGCAACTGGAAGACCATGAGGTTCTGGTAGCGAAACCCGGTCTCGGCACCGGCAAGATAGAATTCCCACATGCGGCAGAAGCGTTCGCCATAGCGCTCGACCGCTGTGTGCCAGGCGGCGCGGAAGCGCTGCCGCCAGTGACGCAACGTCATGGCGTAGTGGACCCGCAGGATCTCCACGTCGGTGACAAGGAGACCTTTCCGCTCCACGGAGGGAAACACTTCGCTCAAGGCGGGACTGTAACCGCCGGGGAATATGTATTTGTCGATGAACGGGTTGGTCGAGGCGGGGCCATCGAAACGTCCGATTGAGTGAAGTACGGCCACCCCATCCTTGGTCAAGAGCTCGCCGATCCTTGCAAAGAAGCTGTGGTAATGGGCGATGCCGACATGCTCGAACATGCCGACGGAGACGATGCGGTCGAACTGGCCATCGAGCTCACGATAGTCGCAAAGTTTGAAACTGACTGCATTCGACAGACCCATGGCGCGGGCGCGTTCCTCGGCGAGCTTGCGCTGCTCCTCGCTCAGGGTGATGCCGGTTACCTCGACATGGGCGGTCTTAGCGAGATAAAGGGCAAGGCCGCCCCAACCGCAGCCAATGTCGAGCACCTTCAGCCCGTCGCGAAGATTGAGCTTGGCGGCGAGGTGCCGCTTCTTGGCGGCCTGGGCCTCGTCCAGCGACATCCCACCCTGCTCAAAATAGGCGCAGGAATATTGGCGATCGCTGTCGAGAAACAGCTCATAGAGGCCGCTGTCGAGGTCGTAGTGATGTTCGACGTTGCGTTTGGCGCGGGGCTGCGCATTGAACTGGCGGAGCCAGCGGCCGGCAAAGCGGATAGTCTCCAAGCCCTTCGCCCAGCTCGGCCAGTGGGCGTAATCGAGATTGGCGAGGACCAGCTCCAGAAAATCGTAGATGGTGCCTCGCTCCATGACGAGGCGCTCATCCATATAGGCCTCACCCAGCGCAAGCGTCGGATTGACGAAAAGCAGGCGCTCGGTTTTGTGATCCATAATGCGGGCGACGACCGGCGCGCCGATCCGGTCGCCAAAGGCATGGGCGCGACCTTGAGCATCGACCAAGCGCAAATACCCTGTCGTCACGATGCGATCGAGGGCATGCTGGAGCGGGCGGAACATCGAACCACACGCCAACCTCCTCGAGGGAGGGTTTTCAATAGCTTACAACGCCAGTCTACGCGTCTCGCTGCAACAAAACAACTGGCGCTCTGAAGCCTTCATTAAGGCCCCGTAGCACAAAACGTCGCGTGTTACGCCTTTGACTGTGCTTCGCCTTCCGTAGTCTCTTGCGCACCTTCGGCGAGTTCACCAGCAAGTGCGCCTTGCTCGAACAGTTGTTCGGCTGCGAGCCGTGCGGCGATCGCCTCTTCCTCGGCCTGGTCCATTGCCTTGCCGGTCATCTGCTCGCCGCGCGCCTGGCGTGCCGCCTCGTCGGGAGAGCGGGCGACATTGATGATCACATGCGGTTCGACCTCGGCATGGAGACCGATGCGCACTTCATGCAGGCCGAGCGTCTTGATCGGCCGGTCGAGCATGACCTGGCGACGCTCGATGGAGAAGCCGCCTTCGGTGACCACCGAAGCTATGTCGCGCGTGGCCACCGAGCCGTAGAGCTGACCGGAATCGCCCGCCTGACGAATGACGATGAAGCTCTGCCCTTGCAGCTTCGCCGCGATGGCCCCGGCTTCGGATTTCAGCTCGAGATTGTGCGCTTCGAGCTGCGCCCGCTCCCGCTCGAAGCGCTCGCGATTGGCCTTGGTGGCGCGGAGCGCCTTGCCCTGCGGAAGCAGAAAGTTGCGCGCAAAGCCGTCCTTGACAGTGACCAGGTCGCCCATTTGTCCGAGGCGGCCGATACGCTCAAGAAGAATGACCTGCATTTCGAGACTCCCATTTTGTCCAATACATTAATCCTGGGTGGGGGGTTGCCCGCGCGGCGCCGCGCGGGCGCGCAAGCGAAGCATCGGCTCGCTTAAACCGAGAATAGCGATGGCGATCGCAACCCAACCCAAAAGTAAAATGCCGATATAGATGACGGTGAGCAATAGGCCTCGAAACGCCATGCCTCGGGTGAAGGCATGGAGCACGGCGAGACCCTGAAGCACATAAGTAAAGAGGAGCGCGCCGACCAGTCCGGTCGCAAGCAGCCCGACGAGACCAGGCAAGAAGGAGGCGAGCAGGCTTCCGGTCAAAGCGAGGAAGACAGCGTTCGGCAGCTCAATAGCATCCATCTGCGGCCAGGGTCGTAATGCGCGCCCGGACGCCTCGACGATCACCCCAGCAAGCCACAGATTGAACAGCGCGACCGTCTGCCAGACTACGGCGAAGGCCGCCGGCAAGGTCCGGGCAAGCAGGCTGCTCAGGCTGCCGATCGTCGTTTCGTTCATCAACGTCCCGTCGCGGTCGAGCTCCTTCAAGGCGCTGTGCTGGAGAAGGTCCTTGATCGAGTCGCGGTAGGAGTCAGTGTCGTAGCCGAGCATCAGCACCATGATTGCGGCAAGCACGCTGGCGATCACCGCGGTCCAGCCCACTAGACGTCCGATCGGATACGATTCAAGCGCTCCAGAGGCCTTGCCTTGCGGCCCGACTGCAGGCCGCGAAAGCAAGGCGAGATAGCAAAGGAGCGCCATCGGCATGGCGATGGCACCTGTGAAGATTCCGCCCGTCGCTAATCCGAGTACACTGCCAACCACGACGGTGCCGGCGAGCGCGGCGATAGCCGCAGCCGTCGTGCCCCAGCCCAGTCCCGCAAGGCAGATTGGCAGAGGCGCAAGGTAGAACAGGATGCCAGCAAGCGCGGTCGCGGTCGCCGCTGAGCCGAACAGTGCGGCGGACACGAGGCCCGCGCTGGCGCCGATGAGGAAAGGTGTTGCCATTGTTCCCGCTGTCCCGGCTCTTTATCGAGAGCGGTTAGGGACGGCGAGCCGTCCCAACCTCTGGCCTCAGCTTAAAACGCGCGGCGGTCGCCGCCGTGCAATCTCTTACTGAATCAAATAGGGCAACAGACCCAGAAATCGAGCCCGCTTGATGGCACGGGCAAGTTCTCGTTGCTTCTTGGCGGAGACTGCCGTGATGCGGCTCGGCACGATCTTGCCGCGCTCCGAAGTGTAGCGCTGCAAAAGCTTCACGTCCTTATAGTCGATCTTCGGCGCCTTATCGCCCGAAAATGGGCAGGTCTTGCGCCGGCGGTAGAAGGGGCGCCTCGCCGCGCCTTGGGTCATGCTCATCAGTCATCCTCTCCGAGGCCGGCCGCGCCGCCCGTGTCATTCTCTTCAATGGCGGCTTGTGGTTCGCGAACGCCAAAGTCGTGGTCCCGGTCACGATCCCTATCCCGCCGCGGCCCGCGACGGTCGCCACGATCGCCACGTTCCCCACGGTCAAAGCGGTCTCCGCGGTCACCACGGCCCTCGCGCTCGTCACGATCGGCGCGACGCATCATGGGCGAGGGACCTTGCTCATGCTCATCCACTCTGACGGTCAGGAAGCGGATGATGTCAGTCGAGAGGCACATCTGACGCTCGAGCTCGGCAACGGCGTCGGGCGGGGCGTCGATGTTCATCAGAGAGAAATGCGCCTTGCGATTCTTCTTGATGCGGAAAGTGAGGCCTTTGAGGCCCCAATATTCGGTCTTGCCGATGGCGCCGCCCCGACCTTCGATGATCGTGCGGAAGTCCTGCACTAGGCCCTCGACCTGTTGCGCGGAGATGTCTTGGCGCGCCAGGAACACATGCTCATAGAGTGGCATGAATTGTCTTTCCTTCTTTCGAGCCTCGGCGCGAAGCCTCTCATGGGCCCTGGAAGGAAAGGCCCAAGAAGACAACCCTTGGGAGCGGAGACACGGAAGACCGGCTCTTGCCGACCGCTTCTAAATGAAGCGGCTCTCCTTTCAGCCTCCGACCGGAGCAGTTTCGAGCCCGCTTTATACGGTTTCGCCGGTGCTTTGCAAGGCCGATGGACGCCATTGCCGGAGCCTTGCCTTAGCTTGACAGGGCGGAGGCAAACAGTGTCTCTGGCCCGACTTTAGCGGCAGAGATCCTCTCCAGCAGATGAGCATTGCCTTCATTTTTCCCGGGCAGGGAAGCCAGGCGACCGGTATGGGTGCCGAGCTTGCCGCGGCCTATGCGTCCGCGCGTGCGGTATTTGGCGAGGTCGATGAGGCGCT
>DASPOV010000190.1:0-3088 GCA_035625815.1 Methyloceanibacter sp. | reverse complement strand
CCGGTGGTGAAGCGTGCGGCACCCGCCGTGGTCAACGTCTACGTGAGTCGCAAAGTGCAGCAGATCGTCTCCCCGTTTTCGGACGATCCGTTCTTTAGCCGCCTGTTCGGCGACAATTTCGGCATCCCGCGCGAGCGAATCCAGAACTCGCTCGGCTCGGGCGTGCTGGTGAGCCGAGAGGGCCTCGCGGTCACCAACAACCACGTCATTCAGGGAAGTGGCGAGGCCGAGATCACCGTGGCGGTGTCGGACGGGAGAGAATTCCCGGCCAAAGTCATCCTTAAGGATGAGCGGTCCGACCTCGTCGTGCTTCGCCTCGACGCGGCGGGCGCCACGTTTCCATCCATCGAGTTCAGCGACTCCGACAGCCTCGAAGTCGGCGACCTCGTGCTGGCCATCGGCGATCCGTTCGGCGTAGGACAGACGGTGACGAGCGGCATCGTCTCAGCCCTCGCACGCACGCAAGTCGGCATCTCCGACTATCAGTTCTTCATCCAAACCGACGCCGCCATCAACCCCGGCAATTCCGGCGGTGCGCTCGTCGATATGGACGGGCATCTCGTCGGTATTAACACTGCTATCTTCTCCAGGAGCGGTGGGTCGCAAGGAATCGGATTTGCGATTCCTTCCAACATGGTACGGCTCGTGGTTCAGGCGGCGCTGAAGGGCGGCACTGTACAGCGGCCTTGGTTGGGCGCTTCGTTGCAGCCGGTGACCTCTGACCTCGCCGAGTCCCTTGGGCTCGACCGTCCCGGCGGCGCGCTAATCAAGGACCTTCATGCGAAGGGCCCTGCTGCTGGTGCTGGGCTCGAGCCCGGCGACGTTGTGGTGAGCGTGGACGGCAAGGCGGTGCAGGATCCGGAAGCTTTCCAATACCGATTTGCCACTAAGGGGCTTGGCGGCGCAGTCGAGCTCGGCCTCGTCCGCAAGGGTCAGGCAATGAAGGCCACTGTGCCGCTCGTCGCCGCCGTCGAGGATCCGCCCCGAGACACGCGCGAGCTTACGGGGCAGCATCCGCTGGTCGGCGCCAAGGTGGCTAATCTTTCGCCGGCCGTCGCCGAAGAGCTTGGCATCGAGGACGAAGGTCCGGGCGTCGTGGTGCTCGACGTTGCACCGAACACCCCCGCCGCGAGACTGGGCCTGAAGCGCGGCGACCTCGTGATTGGGCTCAACCATGCGAAGGTGAGCTCGGTTGCCGAACTGGCGAAGGCCCTCCAACGCTCGCAAAGCGGCTGGCGACTCTCTTTCCAGCGCGAAGGCCAGATCTACAATCTCGTCATTCAGGGTTGAGGTCATCGTGACATTGTTCGAGGCGGCGGGGCTTGCGGAGAGCGCGCCAAGGCCGCTTGCCGATCGGTTACGCCCATCGTCGCTCGAAGAAGTGGTGGGGCAGGATCATCTCCTCGGCGCACAGGGCATTTTGAGCCGAATGGTTAAGGCCGGACGGCTTGGCTCGGTTATCCTCTGGGGGCCGCCCGGCACTGGCAAGACCACGGTCGCGCGGCTGTTGGCCGAGGTTACAGACCAAGACTTCGAGCAGCTTTCCGCCATCCAGTCGGGCGTCCAGGATTTGCGCAAAGTGTTCGACGCCGCGCGCGCCAGGCGTGAGCTTGGACGAGGCACGCTCCTGTTCGTCGACGAGATTCACCGCTTCAACCGCGCGCAACAGGACTCCTTCCTGCCCTATATGGAGGACGGCACCGTCATTCTTGTCGGCGCCACCACGGAGAACCCCTCTTTCGAACTCAACTCGGCACTCTTGTCGCGAGCGAGCGTGCTCACTTTCAAGCGGCTGGATGACGAAGGCCTCGAGGCTATCATTGCCCGCGCCGAAGCCCATGAGGGGCGCAAGCTCCCACTGACCCATGATGCTCGTGTGGCTCTCATCGCCATGGCCGATGGCGATGGGCGCGCCGTGATCACCCTGGCTGAAGATGTGTGGCTTGCCGCGGAGTCGGGCGCCAAGACCCCGCTCGACCGCGAAGCGCTGGTGGCGCTCGTGCAGCGGCGCGCACCGATCTACGACAAATCCCAGGACGGCCACTACAATCTGATCAGCGCGCTACACAAATCGGTACGCGGGTCCGATCCGGACGCCTCGCTCTATTGGCTCGCCCGCATGCTCGCTGGCGGCGAAGACCCGCTCTATATCGCGCGGCGGCTCGTGCGCATGGCGGTTGAGGATATCGGCCTCGCCGACCCCAACGCTCTCGTTCAGGCGAACGCGGCGAAGGAGGTTTATGACTTTCTCGGTTCGCCGGAAGGCGAGCTCGCGCTTGCGCAAGTCACGATCTATCTCGCGCTCGCCCCGAAATCGAATGCGGCCTATGTCGCCTTCGGCGCAGCCACGCGCGCGGCTAACGAGGGAGGCTCGCTCAGCCCGCCAAAACACATCCTCAATGCGCCGACCAGGCTCATGAAGCAGGAAGGCTACGGCCGAGGCTATGCCTACGACCATAATGAGGACGAAGCCTTCTCAGGTCAGAACTACTTCCCCGACAATATGAAGCGCCAGAGCTTCTATGCGCCAACCTCGCATGGCTACGAGCGGGAGCTCAAGGAGCGGATCGACCGCTTCTCCAAGCTGCGCGCGGAGCGGTCGAAACGCAGCTAGCCTAGGGCGCAACTGTCTAGCGAAGCGTCCATTTCACCAAAAGGCCGACGATTCTGCTGTACGGTGGGCGAAACAGGTCGGTGAAAATGACTCCGGCCTGTTCGAATATTCCCTTCGCATGGCTCATGATCTTGAAGCCTTCAACAGCGTGATAGGCATCCATGCCACTTTGGCCGACGCCGCCGAAGATGCGTAATTGGGTGGCGGCGGGGCGCTTGGCGCGCTTCCGAGTTGGACCCGCGTGCGCCCTTGGCCTTGGCGTCGTCCACGAGGTCCATGAGCATCCAGGTGTAATCGAGGTTCGCGGCACTGCCCTTGATGTCGCATTGTGGCTGGTGCACTCCCACAAGGCGCAGCTCCGCATGATTTTGGTCGACGAGATTCGACGGATTCCCGGTTCGCGCGAGGAGATTATTGGCGATAAAGAGTTCGCGGATCGCAAATTCGCCGCCGTCGTGGAGAAAACACTAACCG
>DASPOV010000189.1:0-2059 GCA_035625815.1 Methyloceanibacter sp. | reverse complement strand
GGAAACTACACCCGCCGTGGCTTATGCGCTCCGCGCATTATAAGCCATGCTAGCTAGAGAGCCCTGCAGGGTGCTGGGGGGCCATCGGCGGGCAAGAGCGATCTCCAGAAGGGGACTCTTCTCCTCAAGCCCAGCCCGGTGGCAACTAGCCCCTCGAAGGCTGCCTCCAAGCGGGAGTCCGCTCGCGCTCTTTGCGCGAGCGGAGGGGGGGTAGCCCGCTTGACTTAACCCCCTCCCTAACCCTTCCCACAACGGGGAGGGGTTAGAAGACCCAGCGGGTGTCCTAATCTGTTGAGGACGAAAAGCCTTCCGGCCCGATAGCCTCTCGCATTATAAAGCGCCGTCAGTTCCAAGTTGGAGGGTCAATGGCCGAAGCGATCAAGCTGATGGCGGGCAAGCGCGGCGTCGTGTTCGGCGTTGCCAACAACCGCTCAATCGCCTGGGGCATAGCCAAGGCTTGCCGCGACAACGAGGCTGAGATCGCACTGACCTATCAGGGCGACGCCATCAAGAAGCGCGTCGAGCCGCTCGCGGCCGTGATCGGCTCGAAGCTCGTTCTCCCTTGCGACGTGACCGACGAGGAGAGCGTCGAGGCAGTGTTCAAGGCGCTTGCTGACGCTTGGGGCAGTATCGATTTTCTCGTTCATGCCGTGGCCTTCTCCGACAAGGAGCAACTCGACGGGCGCTATGTCGATACGAGCAAAGACAATTTCACCCAGACGCTGCTCGTCTCCTGCTACTCCTTCACCGCGCTTACCAAGCGCGCCGCACAGCTGATGCCGAATGGCGGCTCGCTGCTCACGCTTACCTATTACGGCGCCGAGAAGGTGATGCCCCATTACAATGTGATGGGCGTGGCCAAGGCCGCGCTCGAGGCAAGCGTGCGCTACCTTGCCGCCGATCTCGGCAAGGAGAATATCCGCGTCAACGCCATCTCTGCCGGGCCGATTAAGACGCTCGCCGCTTCCGGCATCGCCGACTTCCGATATATCCTGAAGTGGAACGAGTACAACTCACCGCTCCGGCGCACCGTGTCCATCGAGGATGTCGGCGGCGGCGCGCTCTATCTCCTCTCGGATCTGGGGCGGAGCGTCACCGGCGAAATCCTGCATATCGACGCGGGCTATCATGTGGTCGGTATGAAGAACGAGGACGCCCCCGACATCGTGGTGGTGAAGGAGTAGCTGGCCGCTCCATGACGCGCCCCCCTCCCGCGCATCCGGATAAATCAGGATCGCCCACCGGAAAGCGTCATATTTTTCCCTCTTCCTTTCTGCGAAGGGGCTTTCCGCCCGACTGAGGGGGTTGCGCTCGCCATCTCCGGCGTGACGATACACTTCGTTGCAAACTTAGCGCTATTCTCCCCGCTGGACGCCGCCCAGGCGCATACTTAAAAGAAACCCATGTCGCACAATAGCTTCGGCCATCTTTTCCGCATCACCACCTGGGGTGAGAGCCACGGGCCGGCGATCGGCTGCGTGGTGGATGGCTGCCCTCCGGGCATCCAGCTCGAAGTTGCCGACATTCAGACCTATCTCGACAAGCGGAAGCCCGGTCAGTCGCGTTACACCACCCAGCGCCAGGAACCGGACCAGGTGCGCATCCTCTCCGGCGTCTTCCCCGACGAGGCGAGCGGAGAGCAGGTGACCACCGGCACGCCGATCGCACTTGAGATCGACAATGTCGATGCGCGGTCCAAGGACTACGGCGACATCAAGGACAAGTTCCGCCCTGGCCACGCCGACTACACCTATCTCGTCAAATACGGCTTGCGCGACTGGCGGGGCTCGGGCCGCGCGAGCGCGCGCGAGACCGCTTCGCGCGTTGCTGCCGGCGCCATCGCGCGCAAAGTGGTGCCGGGCATGCGCGTGCGCGGTGCCTTAGTACAGGTCGGGCCCCATGCCATCGACCGCCGCACCTGGGATTGGTCGGAGGTCGAACGGAACCCGTTGTTCTGCCCTGATGCGAAGGCGGTGAAGCGCTGGGCCGATTTCCTCGATCAGGTGCGCAAAGCTGGCTCGTCTTGCGGTGCCATCATCGAGATCGTGGCGGAGGGCGT
>DASPOV010000188.1:0-2485 GCA_035625815.1 Methyloceanibacter sp. | reverse complement strand
GCCTTATCGGGGCCGCAGAGCACCCAGGCATCGGAGCGGGCAAGCACGTGCACCCAGAGCGCCTTCTCGCCCTCGTCAAGCATGGCGATCTCGCCGTCGCGGATGAGTGCCGCGGCACGCTCGGCATCGGAGACCTTGTGGACCGCTTTCAGTCCTGCGCGGAGAGTCTCCCGATCGATCTGTTGCCCCCGCCGCCGTTTCTGATAGCCGGTCTGGGTCTCGATCACGCACTCCTCCACAGTTTCAAGTGCGTAGCCGCCAACGAGCGCCCGCCAGGCATCGACACGCCACGCCTCGATGATGGCGTTCGTGTCCACGAGAACGGCCCCCCGCCAGCGCGCCACCGTCGCGTCACAGCTCGTATGACGCCGGGACCCCGTGCGCGGCGAAGAGATCACCTAAGTCGTCGATGGAAAGGTTGAGCAGGTTCGCAATCTTGCCGATCGAGACGCGCCCCTCCTCTACGGAGCGAGCGACAATCTCGACAAAGCGCTTCGAAAGCAATGGTGGCTTTTTAGCAGCAAGACTCTCAGCAAAAAGCCCCGTGGGACGGCCGTTATTACGGATAGCATCCGCTGGTACGGCGAGCGCTGCGGATTTCGCGAGAAGTTCGAGCGACACAAGCCGCCACATCAGAGCCGTCGATGTCACTTCGAGGCGGTCTGCCGTCGCGTTGAGCTGCGCGCCCAGCGCGTCGCCGCGAAGCGTGCGCCAGTCGGCCGCGGCCCGGACAATGTGCCCCGGCATGAGCAAAGCCGAGGCGAAGGCGTTGGCGAGCTGCTCGACCCGATTTGCGCCGCCGGTTTCGGTCGCGTCTTCCACGTGGACCGGCGCCATCGCATCCCAGGTCAGAATGTGAAAGAGTTCGTGCGCTAGATCGAAGTGTCGCCGTCCCGGCGCCTCGTCGCGATTGATGAGCACGACGTCGAGATCGGGAAGACGGCATGCGGCGCCCGAAACGCCGGAATGACTCGGCGTGACCATAAGCACGAGAATGTTGAGATCGCGCTCCATCACCTCGGCGAGCCGCCCCGCGGGTACATCACCGAGATTGTGCTCGGCCGCGAAGCGTTCGCCGGCCTCGCCCGCGTCCTCGAAGCGCGAGCTTTTGGTCAAGCGGAGCGCGCGGCGCTCCAGGGGCGGCTTCTCGCCGACTTCTGTTCCGAGCCTGCGGAAAGCGGCAATGAGCTGGCCGGCGACAAGCTCATAAGCGCTGAACACGGCGGCCGGCACGCCACTCTGACGCCAGTTGAAGCGGCCTTCGCCGACTAGGCGGAACGGATCGGTGAAATAGTCGAGCGACGCGCCAAGCTTCTGGACGGCCGCCAGCAACTCGTCGGCCGACACGCGGCGTTCGCCAGTCTCGATGGCGGAGACCGTCTGCCGATCCTTGAAGCCGAAAATGCGCGCAAGCTCGTCCTGGGAGAGGTTACGCTCTTCCCGCAAAGCCTTGATTCGCGCTCCGATCAGATTGGTCATCCAGCCCTCTGCGATTGAGATACTCTTGCGAAAAGCAAATTGCAAGAATTAATTGCGTAGTGCTATATGCATAGTTAGCACGCATCCGGCGCATGCCCATGCATGAGGGCGCCTCTTGCAGTGAATTCTCCGTTTGCGGCGTGACGCCGTCCATCCCCGCAAGGATCGCTCCAGCGTCTCTCAGAGTGTATTGATCCCACGCCCATGGGGGCTCCTCCCCGGTGGCGAGCTTCCGTAGGCCCACTCGCGGACCCGTTCGAGTTCGGCGCGCGTCACGGCTCCATCCCCCGCCGATCGGGTTAACAGCGGATTCACGAACGATTCGTTCGCGCGGCGGCGTGCGGACGAAGCCGGCAGACATTCACCTTCATAGGTGATGCCACTTCGAGCGCGCCGTCCCATTTCTCCTTGAGCTATTCACAGACAAGGCGCCGGTGGCAGTGGTGTGGCGTTGCGGCGAAACGGCCGCTCGACGTCCTGCACTTGAGCGCCGGGTCGAGGCCGAGGACCTCCCGATGAGAGCGGGGGGCAGCGCGGCAAAGCCTGAGAACGCCCGCTCCATCATGGCGCCGCCGCCGCCGTGGCGTTCCGGCTGGCGCATGGCCTCGATCGGGCAACCGCATATTGGCGGCCGCGCTGTCAAAGCAATCGCACATGTCGCCAATTTCCGCTGCGAGCGCTGGCAGACGCCGGATGGCAAGATGGTGACGGCTCCGCTTCCGGCCGGCATCGATGGGCATGCCTCGGCATCTTCATCTCCAAGCGCCAAGTCGTCCGCCTGCTGACCGCTGACCAGGACGAGTTCCTCACCGAGGCCCGTGAGGTGCTCCGTGCCGGGCTATCGAGCGCCGACTGGATCACGGTTGACAACACCGGCGCCCGCCATAAGGCCACCAACGGCTTCTGCACGCAGATCGGCAACGAGCATTTCGCTTGGTTCGGCACCACGGGCTCCAAGAGCCGCCTCAACTTCCTCGAACTGTTGCGCGCCGGCCACGGCGATTAC
>DASPOV010000187.1:0-4074 GCA_035625815.1 Methyloceanibacter sp. | reverse complement strand
TGCCAATGTCCGACACTTGGCGGATGATGGTGTCGGTACACTGGTCGAAGACATCGCGATCCTTGGTGATGGAGTCGCCGTATTTGCGGCGGATGCGTTCGGCGGAAAGCTGGATCGGGGTGAGTGGGTTCTTGATCTCATGCGCGATGCGTCGTGCCACGTCAGCCCAAGCAGTGCTGCGCTGGGCGCTGACAAGCTCAGTAATGTCGTCGAAGGTGACGACATAGCCTTGCGCGTGCTGTGTGGTTCCTTCCGTGGTGACGCGAACGGCGAAAATGCTTTCTGACCCGCCGCGCAAGAGCGAGATCTGGTCGGTCATCAGGCGCTTTCCTTGCTTATTGGCGCGCTTGATGAGGACGCCGAATTCGGGAACGGCGTCGGCGAGCGGCTTGCCGGTAAGAGTCTTCTCCTTCGCCGCGAGCAAATCTTCGGCGGAGCGGTTGACGAGTGTGATGGTGCCGTCAGTATCGAGGCCGACCACGCCTGCGGTCACGCCCGACAACACCGCCTCCATGAATCGGCGGCGCTCGTCGAGCGTCATATTGGCGCCCATCAGCGCGTCCCGCTGGCTCTTGAGCTCAGACGTCATGGTGTTGAAAGTGGAGCCGAGCACCGCGAGGTCGCCATCGGCAGGGCGCGTATTGACCGCGACGTCGAGATTGCCTTCCGAGATCTGCTGCGCCGCGCCCATCAACTGGCGAATCGGCGCCACGAGGCGGTTAGCGAACCACATGCCGATCCAGATGGCGGACAGCAACAGCGTCAGCGCCATGGCCACATACATGAGCGCGAAGGCGACCTGAACGCCGGCGCGGCGCTGCTCAAGCAGCTGATATTCGGCGACATTGGCACGGGTCTCGCGCAGCTGCTCCAGCACCTGGGCATTCACCGGCCGGATCACATAGAGGTAGGTATCGTTGAAATTCTCGAGCGCCTTGATGGCGCCGACGAGCGCCGTCTTCCCCGGCGCGATGACGATCGCCTGTCCATTCTTGGCAAGGTCCATGGCCCGTTGGGGTGGCGGCTCATAGGGAACGTCCTTCAGTGTTGCCGCGGTCGCGAGGATCTTACCTTGGCCGTCGATCAGATAGGCGATGGGAAGCGCGCGGATCGACGCTTGAGCGGCAAGGAAGTTGCCAAAGGCCTGCGGACGCGACTTTACGAGATTGACGGCCTCGTCGATATCCTTAGCCATGCCGAGCGTGTCGGCGCGGATGACTTGGCCATGCTCCTGAACATAGGCGGTGGCCACGTCGACCGAGTTCTGAATAATGGATTTGGTGCGGGTGGAGAACCAGCGGTCGAGACCGCGGTCAAGCGAAACGCTGGCGAAGATCGCAAGTAAGATCGCCGGCACTACGGCGATAACGCTGAACAGGCTGACGATGCGAACATGCAGTTGCGCGCCGGCAACTTGACGGCGGCGGGCAAGCCAAAGCCCTGTCACCTGCCAGGCGATGATCATCACCATCGCGAGGACAAGCACGAGGTTGATGAGCAGCATGCCGACGACGACGAGGTGGGTCGGCACGATGGGGGTGAGGCCGGTCAGGATGGCGTAGGTCGCAAGGCCGGAACCGAGCGACAGCATCATGGTGATCAGGCCGAGGGTGAATGGCAGCCTGCGCCTGGACCGGGCATGTCCGCGCTTGGAGCCGGCAACGAGCGAAGGATCGGCCTTCGTTTCGGCCTCTTCGGCGTTCGCAGAAAGTTCGCCTTGGCGCCGACGCCAACGCCCCAGCCTTTCCGCAGTTTTCTGTAATGACTGCAAGAAGCTACTCAACCTCTCCCCGCTCACTTGTGTCGCATAGAAGCTATTCAGCCTCAAGGTTGATGCAATAAGATCACAATGTGGCGGTTTGGCGACAGCACATTTTTGGCATCAGTCGGGCGAAGATGCTCTTTTCGGTGAAATTCCAGAGCTAAAGCCCCGGGCTGCGAATGACCTTGATGCCGAGATCGCGAATTTTCTTGCGCAAAGTGTTGCGATTGAGCCCAAGCAAATCTGCGGTCCGGATCTGATTACCCCGCGTTGCCGCGAGCGCCGCGGTGATTAAGGGAAATTCGATCATGCGCAAGACGCGGGTGTAGAGGCCGGAGGGCGGCAGTTCCTGGCCGAAACTCATGAAGTACTCCGACAGGAAGCGCTCGACGGCCTCGGACAGGTCGTCGGTTCGCCCGGTCGTGTCGTTGAAAGGGGCGCGGCTGACGCTCGCAAGCTCGTTCTCCACCATCTCGCCCGTGACTGTGTCTTGCGAGTAGATCGCCGAGAGGCGGCGCACGAGGTTCTCGAGCTCGCGGACATTTCCGGGCCAGTGATAGCGCTTGAGCCGTTCGATGGCCGCGGGCTCGAAGCTCTTCGAGGGCAGCCCCTCCTGCTCGGCAATGCTGAGGAAGTGGCGCACGAGGTCGGGAATGTCCTCGAGCCTTTCGCGCAATGGGGGCAAGCGCAGCGGCACGACGTTCAAACGGTAGAATAAATCTTCGCGAAACAGGCCTTGATCGATCTGCTGCTGCAGGTCGCGATTGGTGGCTGCGATGATCCGCACATTGGTCCGGATCGGTGTGCGCCCGCCAACGGTTGTGTACTCGCCTTGCTGGAGGACGCGGAGGAGGCGCGTCTGTGCCTCCATAGGCATGTCGCCGATCTCGTCGAGAAACAGCGTGCCGCCCTCGGCCTGCTCGAAGCGTCCGACGTGACGGGTCTGCGCGCCGGTAAAGGCGCCTTTCTCATGGCCAAACAGCTCCGACTCTATCAACTCCCGCGGGATCGCGGCCATGTTGATGGCGACGAAGGGTCCGTTGCGGCGCTTCCCATATTCATGCAGTGCGCGAGCGACGAGCTCCTTGCCGGTTCCGGACTCGCCCGTGATCATCACGGTCAAGTCCGTTTGGGTAAGCCTCGCGAGCACGCGGTAGATTTCCTGCATGGCCGGGCAGCGCCCGATCAGCGGCAGGCCTTCACTCGGCTCGGCCGCCAGCCGCTGCGATTTCCGCCGCGGCTCGGCGAGCGCGCGCCCGACCACGGCAACCAGCTCGTTCAAGTCGAAAGGCTTCGGCAGATATTCGTAGGCGCCACGCTCGGCCGCGGTGATCGCAGTCATGAACGTGTTCTGCGCGCTCATGACGATGATAGGCAGATCGGGCCTAAGCTTCTTCGCGCGCGGGATGAGGTCGAAGGCGCTCTCGTCCGGCATCAGCACGTCGGTGATGACGAGGTCTCCGTCCCCTTGGCTGATCCAGCGCCACAATGTTGCCGCGTTGCCGGTGGCCCGGGGCGCGTAGCCCGCGCGCGCGAGGGCCTGGTTCAACACCGTGCGGATCGCGGCATCGTCGTCGGCGATAAGAATGTTACCTTTGGCCATTTTATTAAGCATGTCCCGGATGTGCTGTTTCGCTGTCGGCCATCGGCATCAGGGCACGGAACACCGTCTGCCGAGGGCGCGAGTCGCATTCGATGATGCCGCCATGGTCGCCAATGATCTTCGCCACGAGAGCGAGCCCAAGCCCTGTCCCTGACGGCTTTGTGGTGACGAAGGGATCGAAGAGATGCGGCATGAGGTCGGTCGGAACGCCAGCGCCGTTATCTTCCACGGCGATCTCGAGCGGCAGGCTCACGCGCGCCTGGCTGCTCGGAACCGAGAGGCGCACGCCGGGCCGGAACGAGGTGGTTAGAATGATCCGCCCGTCGGGGCGCTCCTCGCCGATTGCTTCAGCGGCGTTCTTAACGAGGTTGAGGAACACTTGGATCAGCTTGTCGCGGCTGCCTGGCACCGGTGGCAGTGAGGGATCGTAGTGTTCGATGACCTTGATCTGGCGCGCAAAGCCGCTGACCGCGATCTGTTTCACATGGTTAAGCACGTCGTGGATGTTAACGGGTTCCCGTTGCAACGGCCGCTCGTCACCGAAGATCTCCATGCGATCCACCAGCTTGCAGATACGGTCGGATTCGGCGCAAATCAGCTGCGTGAGCGTACGGTCGGGCTCTGGCCGCTCGCTTTCGATCAGCTGGGCCGCGCCTCTGATACCGGAAAGCGGGTTCTTGATTTCATGGGCGAGCACCGCGGCGAGAGA
>DASPOV010000186.1:0-2248 GCA_035625815.1 Methyloceanibacter sp. | reverse complement strand
CAGCCACAAACGTCGCCAAAAAAATGATGGGGAACAATGGCTTGCAGACCTCCGGCGGGCTCGTGCCCGCCACGTGCCGGAGTGTGCTACCGCTGGCCCCCCGGCCAGCGCGGGAGGGCCCGCAGGGGCCAAAGGCCGCTGCCCCCTGGGAATTTGCTGGATTAAGGGCGAGAGGATTGCCAAAGTCGGCCGAGCCGCCCTAACGCACCGCCAGGACCAGGCCCGACCCGCATGCGCCTCAACAAATCTACGAGCCACGCCGTCCGCATCCTCATCGACTGCGCCAAGTCCGGCGACCGGTTGATCAAGGTCGCCGACATCTCGCGCCGGCTCGAGATCACCCAGCAGAACGCCTTCAAAATCGTGCATCTCTTGGCCAAGGCGGGCTTTCTAGCCTCCGTCCGCGGGCGCCACGGCGGCGTCCGGCTGGCGCGTCCGGCGGCCAAGATCCGCATCGGCGACGTCGTGCGCGCCATCGAGTTCCCCGCCTCCGACGGCAAGGAGAGCGCCGGCGGATCGGGGCTTAACCAGATCGTCGACGACGCGCTCGAGGCCTTCATCAGCGTGCTCGACCAGCACACGCTGGCGGACATGGCGGAGGGAAGCCAGGCCTTTGCGGACGCAGGCCCTGCAGGCCGCTCGGGCAAGTCCACCCTACGGGGGGCCCCTTCGCTCCGGGGCCGGCGCGGCCCGCAGCAGGCTGTTGCCCGCTGATCCCCGGCGGCCAAATTCGGCTTATTTTGCAGGCCGGTGCGGCGCGCCGTCGCTTGACACCAGCCTCGAACCCTTCAAAACTTGACCCCGACATTCCATATTGAGGATCTGCGGCGGTTCGAGGGGTGGGCCGCGCACGAATGCCTAGCATGAAGCACGTCGGAAACGTCTGCGAGAGAACGGCATCACCGTGCATGCACTCCGTGCGGAGCGCATCATGATCGTTTGCTCCTGCACCATGATCTCCGACCGCGACATCGAGGATGCGCTCGTCGAAATTCTCGGCCAGCCCAAAGCGCCAATTCCGACCCCAGGTGTCGTCTATCGTCACTTGAAGAAGCGCATGAACTGCTGCGGCTGCGCCCCGCTTGCGGTGCAGACGATTTACAACAAGGTCGAAGAGCTGGAGCGGAAGGGTCTGATTTGTCCCGACGTTTGCGCAACCGCGCGCAGCAAGCTGCTCGAGTTCTCCGCGGCGCGCGCGCGTCTGCGCCCCTTGGCACCCAGCACGGCCCCCGCTGCCGACGCCAAGGATCGCGGCCTCAAGGTTGCCCTGAGCGGTTGCGCCGCAATTTCTGCGGTGGCATAGCACTCAATCTCAATGCGCTATCGACGCGCCGCCTCGTATCGAGGCGTTCGCTCCTGAGTCAAACGCCCCGCCGTTCAGCTCAGCGATACTTAGCGTGATTTCCGCCAGGCACGGAGGGCAGCCATGAAAGGGAATAAAGAGGTCATCGAAGCATTGAATTACGCGCTGAAGCTCGAGCTCGGCGCCGTGAATCAATACTGGCTGCACTACCGGCGGCTCGAGAACTGGGGCTTCACCAAGCTCGCCAAGAAGGAGCGCGCGGAATCGATCGAGGAGATGAATCACGCGGACAAGCTCATCACCCGCATCATCTTCCTCGAGGGCTTCCCCAAGATGCAGGAGATCGCGCCCTTGATGATCGGCGAGAACCTGAAAGAGGTTCTCGAATGCGATCTCAAAGGCGAGTACATCGCGCAGGAGTTCTACACCAAGGCGCGCGAGCTCTGCCGCAACCACAAAGACTACGTGTCTATGGACCTGTTCGAGCATCTCTTGAAGGACGAGGAAGGCCACATCGATTTCCTCGAGACGCAGCTCGATCTCTTGAAGGCCATCGGCATCGAGAACTACGGCCAGCTCCAGTCCGACCCCGCCAACGAGGTGTCGGGCCACGCCGATTAGGCGCTACCAGCGGCGTCTTGGGGCGGCGCCTCGAGGGCGCGGAAGTGTCCCCGCTTCTGCAGCCACAGGAGCAAGGCCAGCGCCGGCAGCGCGGTGAGCACGCAAGCGAGAAAGAACGCGGGCCAGCCGAGCGCCTTCGCCGCATAGCCGGTGCCGGAGGCAAACATCGTGCGCCCGGTGGAGGCGAGCGCGGTCAGAAGCGCGTACTGCGTCGCCGTGTGCAGCGGATTGCGGCACAAGGCCGACAGGTAGGCGACGAAGATCACCGTGCCGATGGCGGTTGCGAAGTTCTCCGTCACGATGGCGACGGTCAGCGCCGGCATG
>DASPOV010000185.1:0-5113 GCA_035625815.1 Methyloceanibacter sp. | reverse complement strand
CCTTTCGGCGGCGGCGTTGTCCGCCGCCGCCTTTTCGGCAGTAAGCTTTTCTTTGGTGGCCTTGTCGGCCGCGCGCTTCTCCGCGGCCGCCTTGTCAGCCGCCCGCTTCTCGTCTGCTGCCTGTTGTGCGGACAAGCGCTTCGCCTCGGCTGCTCTGTCTGCCGCGCGCTGCTCCACCGCCGCCTTTAGCGCGGAAAGCTTCTCCGGGGCGGGCGGTTGTTGGGCGAACGGCTCAGCGGTCTGGTCCGAGACGTCCGCGGAGTCTTGCGCGGCTGGATCATCGGCCTGCGGTTGAGTCCGCCCGCTCACATCGAGCGTCTCCAGCCGCTCCACATCGGCCTGCATGCGGCTTACGGTGAGGAAGCTCTCCATCGGCGCCGTGTCGATCTGAGGCGTTATGGCGCCAGCGTCGCGGAGCGATCCGGCGAGGACGAGGTTCACTGAAGGCATGTCGGTGGTGTCCTGGTTGTTGCCGTCGAGGCGCATCGCCCACTCGCTGTCGAGCTTCAGGCTCGCAAGCTCCACATAGCCGTTGATCGTCGCCTCGGCGCCCTTGCCGGCAAGCGCGCCTGGCGCGAATTTGAGCGTGCCGTTCTTCACCTCGAAGGGCAGCGCGGTTGCCGCGTATGCGTAGGTCCCTTTGGTGAGCGTGTCCTGCAACGTGTGCATCCGCGCGGCGATCTGGTCCTTATCGAGCTTGAGCTTCTTTGACTGGCCGACTTCCGACGCCACGCGCTTCAACGGCTCCGACGACAAAGCTTGCAAGGCGCCGGGATTGAGAAACAGGGTTCCATCGCCGCTCAGCCCGGCGACGAGGCCGGGGGGACTGAGCCCTTCGCCAGTGACGTCGAACACAAAAGTGAACTGCCCTTTAGCGAGCACGCGTCCGGCAAGCGCTTGCGAAGCCCGGTCGAGCCTGCCGGTGGCAAGCTCGGCGTGGAGCTTCAAGTCCGCGCCGGTGCCCTTCGGTGCAAGGGTTCCCGACGCGTCGAACGAGCCGCCGAACAAGTCTCCCTGCAAGTCAGTGATGGAGAGCCCCTGCTGATCGACATGGGCGGTCAGCAGGGCGTCATCGAGCTCGATCGACGCGCCGAGGTTGAGCGTCTTCGCCTCAATCTTGATCTCGCCGTTGGCCTTGCCAAGGGGCTCGAGCGCGAAGCCGCGCGCGGGCCAAACTTCCGAGGCGCTCTGGTTGAGCGAGCCGAGCAACACTTCAGTCGCCGGGGTTCGCTGCCAGGCAACGAGTGAGCCAAGCAGCGACGGCAAGGAGACCGACGCCGCCTTCGCCGTGGCTGTAAAGCGAGGCTGTTCACCGCTCATGTCGACATGTACGCTTCCCTGCACGGGAGCGCCGGCTATCTCGCCTGAGATGGATTTAAAATCGATGCGCGTGGCGGTCTTCGCTACGTCGGCACGAAGGTCGAGCGGCACGTCGGCGCTCGGTGAAGCACTAAGGCCGAGCAGCGCAAGCGCCACTCCGGCATTGCCGCTCTTGGCGGAAACTTGGCCGGCCAACGCCGCGCCGTCAGCCATCGACGAGCCCTGGCCGTCAAAGACGAGTTGCAAGCCGGCGGTCGAAAGTTCAGCGCGTCCGGCGACGCCTTTATTCGGGACACCTTGCGCCTTCAGGGTGAACTTGCCGCGGTCGCCGCCGGCAATGGCGAGCCGCTCCGGCGCAAGGCCAGGCACCAAGAGAGCGAGCAGCGCCTGGGGCCGATCACCGTCGATACCGCCGTCGATCTCGATCGCTGCGTCGGCAAGCTTGGCAGGATCACCGGTGACCTTGGCAAGGATTGAGACGTCGGTGCCGCCGGCCTTGCCCTTTACCTCAATGGCGGCTTTGGTAGCGTTGCCGTCTCGCACCGCGTTGAGCCCCATATGCAGGTGGAGTGGGGCGAGGCTTGCGAGCTTCCTCGACTTTGTCACGCCCTCGCCAAGACCGAGAACCTCGCTCGTTACCTTCAGCCCATCAGCGGTCATGGCTTGCAAAGAGAGATCGATTTGGCCCGCTGGCGCGTCGCTCAGGCGCTCGATGCGGCCATTGCCGTTGAGCACGATTACGTCGGGTGCGGCAAAGTCGAGGCGGTCGACCTCGAGGATATCCTTGGCGAGGCTGAATTTCGCATCGAGTCGCCCGGCGGGAATGTCGGGCAGCATAAGCTCGCCGACGCGGAGCGTGGCGTGCACCTCGTCGTCACGCAACGCGCCGAGCAGAGTTTGGTCCGATCCGGGCGCAACGCTCGGCAGCCTCGCATCAGAGTCTGGCAGCCAGTTCCGCCATGCAGCGCTTTCGCCCATCACCTCGCGCAGATCGAGGCGGTCGCTGTCGAGGGTGAGCTCGAACATGCGCGGCTCGCCACCGTGATAATGCAGCGCGCCGCTGAATTTCGTGCCGCTCAGCTCGCCGCTTGCGCCGTCGAGCCTGAGATCACTGCCGCCTATTGCCGCCTGCGCGGAGAGCGTAAATGCGCCGACCGTGGCCTGGCCTGACATCTCCCGATCGCCGGCGGCCCAGCGGGCGAGCGTTCTGAGCTTGGAGCCTTCAAGCTTGATGGGGCCTTCGAACACCGGCCCCCCCTCCCCTCGTGAGAGGCGTCCCGAAGCCTTGACGCGGTTCTCGCCCGGAAGCTCAGCCGTAAGGCGGTCGATGGTCACCGCGCCGCCCTTCGCCGCCGCGGCGAGGTCGATCCCGCCGACGAGGTCGCCGCCGATGCTTGCCTGATCGAGCTTGATTGATAGCGTGCCGTCCTCGATGGACGCAACTTGATCGAGCACCGTTTCGGCGACGGCGTTCAAGGCCCCCGCCGCCGATGGTTGGGCGCCGGCCTTCGCCGGTGCCGCCGCGGCAAGCAGCGTGTCGACATCAATCCAGCTCGCCGCCAGCTCGCCCGCCACCTTGGTGTGGGCGCCAAAATCGAACGCGAGCTTGCCCTTCATCATCTGCGAGCGGCCTTTGGAAGGTATGGCAATCTCGAAGGCCGGCAGCTCGGCATGGTCCGAGGTGGCGGTGAGCTTGCCCTTCAGCTCGAAGGCCGAGAGATGCGCGTCGGCGTCGGGCACTTGGTCAGGCTGCTGCGGCGCGTCCACCGCCTGCTGCCCTCGCGCTTGCGCTCTGGCCTCGGTGCCATTGAGCAGGCCTGTTGCAATACGCATGATGATGGCGCCGTCATAGCTCGGCTTCGCGCGGAAGCCGGTCACGTCGCCCTCAAGCAGAATGGTGGTGTTGCGCTCCGGATCGCGCAGCGCAGATTTGAGGCGGAACACGCCATTGGCATCGCTGGCGCTAGTGGAGAAGCGAAGCTCCTGTGGGCGCCCGGCAAAGCTGTAGGTCGCCGAAACCTTGTAGGGCCCCGAGAGCGACGCGGCGCTGCCGACACCGTCCACGTCCTCTAGCACGAGGGGTCGGAGGCCCGGACCGTTCATCTCGATTCGGCCGCCACCGACGCTCACCTCGTCGAGCAGCACCTCCTTGGCAACGAAGGGCAGAGCCTGTCCAAACCTCCCCACATCACTCCAATTGCCGGTGCCGTCGCCTCTGAGCGCGAGGCGAAGCACAGGCTCGGAGATGGCGATCTTGCGCGCCTCGATGGCGCCCCGCATGAGCGCGCCGATATTGAGCCAGGCTTCGATCGACCTCGCCTCCAGCAAGGGCTGGTCGAAGCTCCCGTGCTCACCAGCCACCTTCACAGAGTCGAAGCGGAGCTCGGGTGCCGGCAGAAGCACCAGATGCATTTTGCCGCCGACCTTGACGTCGCGGCCGAGAAGCTTGCTCGCCTGGTTTTCAAAGACCGGCCGATAGTCGTTCCAGTCAATAAACAGCGGCGCCGCGAAGAGCGCGCTCAGCACCAAAATCAGCACTGCCGTAAAGGCGAGCAGAAACGAGTTCACGGAAGTCTATGCCTTAGGCTCGATCGCGAGCTTTCGCGAGGGGGTGTGGCAAAGCCAGGGACTATTCGGTCCAGTCCGCCCGCAAGTTCGGTCATGGTAACGCAAAGATCTTACCAGGATTAAGGATATTCAACGGATCTAGCGCCTTTTTTATGGCAAGCATCACCTCGACGCCCGCCCCGTGCTCCCGGGCGAGATAGCGGAATCTTGCCGCGGCCGACGCCGTGTTCACCTGAGCAGGTGCCATCCATGCGCAGCGCCCGGTCGACCAGCGGGGGCTCGGGTCGCCCTGCACCTGGGTCGATGGAGAAAAACAGGCCGAGGTCACGCAGATGGTCGTTGACCGCCCTTCCGCGTGACCCCCGGCTCGACCATGCGGTCGAAATCCTCCGCATGCACGGCGAGGATGCGGTTCATGCGGGAAAGGTCGAGCGAGATGCCAAAGCGCGCGTTGACCTGACCTTCGAGCGAGGTGCCAGCGCCGAAAGGGATCACCGGCACCTCGGCGCACAGCCTCACCACCTCGATCACCTCCGGCGTCGATTCAGCGAACCACTGCGTCGGGAGGCTCGCATTTGATCCAAGTCAGCGTGTTGGTGTGCTGCTCGCGCGTGGCGCCGTGCCAGTCGAGAGAGAGATTGGCGAACCGGGGCCCAAAGCTTCGCGAGTAAGTCACCCGAAGGCCGCTCGACCGCATCTATCATGAATGCGCTCTACCACCCTCTCGATTCACGAAAAGTGAAGCCTTGGGCGAGCGCGGCTCAGGAGCCGACGATATCAACCACGGCGGCGAAGTGAACGCCCGCCGCAACCAGCACGAAACCGTGCCAGATAGCGTTCTGGAATGGCAGGCGCTCCCAAAGATGAAACACCACGCCGACGGTGTAGAGCACGCCACCGAGCATGAGCAGAAACGCGACGCGCTCCGGCACGGAAGACACCAAAGGATGCCAGGCCACGATCACCGCCCAGCCCTGAACGAGATAGAGCGCAGTGGTGACGCCTTCGAGATAGCGAGGAGCAAACAGCTTGATGGCGATGCCGAGCGCCGCCATGGTCCAAACCAGCGCGAGCAGAGTAAAGCCCCACTCAGGGTCCATCTTCATCAGCGCGAACGGCGTGTAGGTGCCGGCGATCATGAGGAAGATGGCGGCGTGATCGAGACGGCGGAACACCGATTTCACTTTCGGTCGCAGGAAGAGGTTATAGCCCGCCGAGCAGGTGA
>DASPOV010000184.1:0-2407 GCA_035625815.1 Methyloceanibacter sp. | reverse complement strand
GGGAGCTATGGCGCGAGCAAAGCTGCGGTGATTAATCTCGCCGAGAGCCTGAAGCTAGAGTTGGAGCCGGAAGGGATCGCCGTCACCATCATCAATCCGGGCTTCGTCGATACGCCTCTCAATGCCTCCTACGACTCGAAGAAGAAGCTCTATGTGATAAGCAAGGAGCGCTGCGCGCGGAAGATACTTGAAAAGCTTCCGGCCAAGCCTTACGAGATCGCCTTCCCCCCGCAGGTCGCGGGGTTCCTGAAATCGGTGCGCTCCATGCCGCGTGCGCTCTTCTTCCCGCTGATCCGCTGGTTCGCGTCGCGCACGGGCTCGCGCTAGCGCCGCGCGGCTGGGCGCGCCGTCTCTGCTGGGGCGGCGTCCGACGGCGGTGGCGCCATGAACTCCGGACCCACCTCATCCTTGATTGCTTTTGTCGCATATCCGGTCGATGTCCTGCATGGCTAAGGCGCCGAGTCGCCACTCCATCGCGTCCGTGACAGCAGCAAGCTGGTCGATGCCGCGCGCGCCCCACAGGGCAATGATCTCGCCCTGGTCCAGCAGCCAGCGGACGGCAAGCGCCAGCACAGACTCCCCGTGCCGCTGGCGCGCAACCGGTCGAGGCGGGCAACCGCCGCGTGCCCTGCGACTAATGGTCCGATAGAAGGTCCCTGAAATAGGAGTCGAGCAGGCGGTTCTCTGGGTCCGCCTGACGTCGATAGTCGGCAAACAGCTTGAGCCGCTCGGCGAAGGCCTTCTGCGCCTGTTCGCGCGTCAGGAACGGCGTCTGATTGAACAGCGGTTGGCCGCCCCGCGCACTGCAGAAATTGTTATAGACACGCAGGAATTCCTCCCATTCCTTGCCGCCGGTCGAAGCAGGATCGATGGAAAGCGTGGCGCCGTCCCAGCTATAGGAGAGCAACGCCTCGCGATCCTGCACGATGGAATAGCCGACGCAGGGCAGGTCGCAGCGGTACCCGGTCCGCTTGTCATAAGCGTCGACGAAGTCGCAATACTCGTCGAGGATCTTGAAGAAGCTCCGCTCTGGGAACGCCCACATGCTGAACAGATATTTGAATGGTCCTGGATCGCGCGGATAGTTGATGATCTGGGCGTGCGGCCAGGTCGCGTCGCTGCGTACGACGCGGACGAGCCCTTGCCGCAGAATGAAGAAATGGAGCTTATCGGCTAGCTCGCGCAGCTTCCGGTTGGAGGTGCGCGCCCTGATCCAGAGAGTGATGGCCGGTCCGTATTTGCGCCAGAAGCGGTTGCGATAGGTCCAGCGCCGGCGCGACTTCGGCGGCACGGAGGGATTGTCCTTTCTGAGCTCGACCAGCACGCGGCGCACGTAAGGAAAGATGTAGTACATCACCGCAAAGCCTTGCGCCTTGTAGACCGGAAAGCGCTTGCGGAAATCGGCAAGGCTCATCGAATGGTGGCGGACGCTGAGCGCGGTTGTCGGGCGCACCTTGATGGTGACCTCATAGACGATCCCTAACAGCCCGTAGCTCGAGCGCATCACCTGCATCTCTTCCGGATAATCGCGCTCGTTAATCGCGCGGATCTCGCCATTCGGCGCCACGAACCGCATGGCGCTCACATAGGAACTAATCTGCCCATAACCGCCGGGGAAGGAGCTGTCTTTGGTGGCGGCGGTCGCCATGGCGGCAAGGGTGACGTTGCCGATCTCGGTGGTGACGTGGAATTGAAGGCCGCGCTCCTTGAGCGCGTTGGACACGACGATATAGGTCGCGCCGCCTTCTACAGTCACAGAGCCCTCGCCAAATTTGAGGATGCGGTTCATGGCCTTGATGTCGACCAGGGTGCCGCCGTCATCGCCGTTCACGCGCGCGGCGGAGTGCATCGAGCCGGCAGGCCGCACCGGCGAGGGGAAGCGCACCACGCTCTTCACGATCTCTACGATATCCTCGGCCGTCTGCGGCGTGACCAGCACTTTGGGCCGATAGGTCCAGGTGCCGTCCCAGTTGCGGATCGTCACGTCGTCCTTGATGTCCATTTAGTCCCCTGCCAAGCGTGTCCGCCCGACCATAATGCAAAGCCCCGCCAAATGCAGTGGCCGAGCAGAGGGCCGAGCTCTAGCTTATTGCGTGTATACACCGGCTCCTCGCGCCGAGAGAGCCAATGTTAAATCCCGGCGATTTGGTGCAGATCAATGAGCCTTTGGGCTCTCGCCTCGATTCAGAGGGACTCGCCTTTCGGGCTTATGTGCTATCCAGGGCGAGGCGGCGGGGTGAGAGGTAAGAGGAACGGTCGTTTGCGCGGGGACTCAGTAAAACGGTATTGCATCATCGGTGCTGGCGCCTGCGGACTCGTAGTGGCCAAGACTTTCACCGAGCGTGGCATCCCTTTCGATTGCTTCGAGGCTCTGGTCGACGTTGGCGGCATCTGGAACCCCGAAAGT
>DASPOV010000183.1:0-2095 GCA_035625815.1 Methyloceanibacter sp. | reverse complement strand
GACCGCAGAAATCTCTCGTGGCCAATCCAGAGCTGATTGCGTCTCAGCGCCCTTAGTCCATATCGCGCTGATCTTCAGCCTTAGAGCTTCGTGGGCCGTGGCCGTAGATGTTGCGCTCACGGATACGGCCGTCCTTACCGTGAAGCACAGCCTCCGACCGCTCGCGCCGGGCAATCGCCTTGGCCTTCTCCCAGGCTTCGCCCTGAGTCTTGAACACGGCGACGGGCGTGTTCACGCCCTCCTCCTTCACCGCCCAGCGATTGTCATGCATCACCACGTGCTGGTTCTTGCCCATGGCCTATCCTCGCCCCGCGACCGGGAGCCCGACTATAGTGAAGTTGAGCGCGCCGCAGAAGCAAGCAGACCCCCATTGGCAGGACCGCCTTCAGCACCTTAGAGTGCGACTCGGTACAGAAGAGTATTTTAGCAGTATGACGAACCGGCGCGAAAACGCGGGCGAAACGTTGCGGGTAGGCTGGCGCGAATGGGTCCGGCTGATCGATCTCGACGTCGCCGCCATCAAGGCCAAAATCGATACTGGCGCCCGGACGAGCGCTGTCCATGCCTTCGCCATTGAGCCCTTCCGCCGCGCTGGCGCGCAGTGGGTGCGGTTCGAGGTGCACCCCATCCAGCGCTCAAGCACGGTCAAGATCAAATGCGAGGCAAAGGCGATAGACGAGCGCGCCGTGCGCAATTCCGGCGGCCAAGTGGAGCGCCGCTACATCATCGAGACCCGTCTGATGCTCGGCGACCGCGCTTGGCCGATCGAGTTGGCGCTTGCCAATCGTGACCAAATGGGCTTCCGCATGTTGCTCGGGCGCACGGCGCTCGAAGGCCGGGCGTTGATCGAGCCTGGCTGCTCTTTTCTCGCCGGGCAGCGTCCGCCGCGGTTTCGCCAATGGCTCGCATGGGTGGCACTTAAGGCCCTGCCCTAGACCTCCATACCAAAGACGGGAAGGCCCATGAAGATCGCGTTGCTCGCGCGCAATCCGCATCTGTATAGTCACCAGCGCATCTGCGAGGCGGCGCGCGCGCGTGGTCACGAGATTGAGGTGCTGAACACGCTGCGCGTCTCCATCAACATCACCTCGCGCCGCCCGATGCTCTACTACCGTAAGCGGCGGCTCGAAGATTTCGATGCGGTGATCCCGCGGATCGGCGCCTCGATCACCTTCTACGGCCTCGCGGTGCTGCGTCAGTTCGAGGTGATGAACGTCTATCCCTTGAACGAGTCCGTCGCCATCGGCCGGAGCCGTGACAAGCTTCGCTGCCTCCAACTACTCGCCCGCCGTGGCATCGGTCTGCCGATCACCGCTTACACCAACGATCCGAAACAGGCTGAGGACATTATCGACCTTGTCGGCGGTACGCCGGTGGTGATCAAGCTGCTCGAAGGCACGCAGGGGATCGGTGTGGTGCTCGGTGAGACGGTGAAATCGGCGAAGTCGGTGATCGAGGCGTTTCAGGGCGCGAACGTCAACATTCTCGTGCAGCAATTTATCAGGGAAGCCGATTCGACCGACATCCGCGCGCTCGTCATCGGCGACCGCGTGGTGGCGGCCATAAAGCGGCAAGGGGCGCCTGGCGAGTTCCGCTCGAACCTGCATCGCGGCGGTTCGAGCGAGAAGGTGCGCATCACCCCGCAAGAGCGGACCATGGCGGTGCGCGCGGCGCGCACGCTCGGACTCAACGTGTGCGGCGTGGACATGCTCCGCTCCAATCACGGGCCGCTCGTGGTCGAGCTCAATTCCTCGCCCGGCATCGAAGGGCTGGAGAAGGCGACAGGCATCGACGTGGCTGCGCAAATGATCGAGTTCCTGGAGCGCAACGCGCCCAATGGCAACACCCGCACTAAGGGGAAAGGCTAAAGGCCATGGTCGTGTTACTCGAGGATCATGGGCGCTGGCCCCGAGATACGCCCTCCCCTTCTACCGGGCACTCTGATCCTTGCTTTCAAATTCGCTATCTGGACGAGCAGGATGCGCTGAGTGGTCATGCGCTCGGGGCGCTGAATCGGCGTGAGCTGGCGAGGATGTTAGTTCTGGCGCCCTTGTGTAACCGCCGGGTAACTTGTCCTAGGGTTCCCTTGACCAAC
>DASPOV010000182.1:0-14362 GCA_035625815.1 Methyloceanibacter sp. | reverse complement strand
CCGTTGCGGCCAACCAGACCGACGCGGCGGATCTTCGCTGCTAGCGCCGCCGACGGCGATCGAGAATGAGGTGACCGCCGAGGCGCAGAGGATGCCATCGAAGGTAGGCATGGGCGCGAACCTTACAGCGTAGCGGAGCTCAGCACACAAGGGAGATTCTGGTTCCCCGCCCACCTCGCCGATCGACTCCCTATAGGCGAGAGTGGAGCTTTTCCGCGGCCATTAGCGCTGGGAGCCGAGCATCGCCGCGATGCAACGGCCCACTCTTAAGCTCAAGCGCGAACGAAATGGGTCCAAAGCGTTCGGCTTGCAGCGCCCCAAGCAGCCAAGGAGTCGGGAATGATCGCCTCATGTTGCTCGTGTTGAGTCCGATTCTGTCCGCAAGCATCGCTCAGGCCGAGGCGGCCTGGTATGGCATGAGGGAACCAATTGGGGGCCAACTCGAGATGGCGACTGCTTGCGACCTTAGAGGAGGGAGAATCCAAGCTTCATCACGCCCGCAACGATGAGCGCCGTGCAGATCAAAACCACGACAAGAATGAACGCGAGGATAATCGCAATTGGCATCCACAGCGTGGTATGGCGACGTCCCTGCTGCACCTCGCACTAACCCCCATCACCTGCCGACCGAAAAGCCTTCCAGTCCTTCTCGGTCACCTGCGACATGGCTTGCGCCGCTTCGTGCAGCCAGTCGGGCATTTGCTTAGCGAGATCACTCAGCACCTTGGCGCGTTGATCGAAGGTGGCAAGATGCAGATTTGCCGTCTCTTCTCCCATGGCCTTCAGGATCGTCTTTTCGTCACGATGCTTTGGGAATTGGCCGAGCTCAATTCTCTCGCAATGCGGTCCTAATCGGCAAACCACCCACCCACCTTTCACGACATAAAATGGATCGCACTGCCGCACCGAGCGCTTCAACAACCGCACAGCAAAAGCGTGGTCTTTCGGTCGTCCCATCGCCCATCCCCAGACGGAAGGTAATCAAGCCTTCGCCTCTCGCGCGGCGAAGCCGCCATGGCAATTGCCAATCGCCACATAGCGAGGCCGCCCAAGACTCCCCACACCGGCCATAGCGATGCCCAGCGATAAAAGGTGGCGCGCAGAAACGCGAAGACCGAACCCGCATTAGCTGGTGCTTTAACTTGAGGTCGGACTCGACGACCTCCGCGCGCTTGTGCAGCCAACGCTCATAGGCCATCAGTGGCCGCAATGATCGGGGCGGGGCCGCTTGTGACGTCCTTAGCCATCGATCTGCCTGCCGATGATGGCGATGGCCTGTTGATAGACTCCGGCGGCGTTCCAGCCCTGAATGGCTGCAAAATTGGGTTGGCCTGGCTGATAGCCGGCGCCGCGAACCCAGCCATGCCCTTTCAGAAAATTGGCGGTGGAAGCGAGCGCGTCAGCCTTCACATTGAGATTTATGGTGCCATTGCCCTCGCCGTCGGCGCCATAGAGCAAAATGTTCTTGGGCAGAAACTGCGTCTGTCCCACCTCGCCATGCATGGCGCCGCGTGTAGACGCGCTGAGCGTGCCGCGATCGACAAGCGTCAGCGCAGCATAGAGCTGCTCGGTGAAATATTGGGGGCGCCGGCAGTCGTAGGCGAGCGTCGCAACGGCCGACAGCGTGTTCGTATTTCCCGTGAAGCTACCGAATCCCGTCTCCATGCCCCAGATAGCAAGCAGCGGTCCGGGCGGCACGCCATAGCGCTTTTCGATATTGGCAAAGAGCGCAGCATTGGCCGCCTTCAGTGATCTCCCCTTGGCGATGATCCCGGCGGCCCCTCGCTTTGCCATGAAGGCATCAAGCGACAGTTTGAAGCTCTTCTGGCCTCGGTCCGCCCTGATGGTCCCGGTTGAATAGGTCGTGGTCATCAACGCGGAAATTGCCTTCGGCTTGACGCCGTGAGCGGCGGCTTCGTGGGCAAAGACCTGTTTCCAATTTTCGAACCCGGCGGGGCCGTTGCCGCAGGGAGCCGCCTGTACCGAACTGACCGCCAATCCCAACGCCGCCGCCAACACGGTTGCTCCGGCCAAGTGCTTCTTTCCCATCAAGGTCCCCCCAAGTTACGCACCCCTACCAATAACGCCGATCCCGTCACAGGGATGCCCTTATATCACCTAGCTTCCTAGAGCGTCATAATTGCCGCCGGAACCACTGAGCGAATGATCTGCTTGCCGAGCGTGGTCCAGAATGGCACCGCCTTGCGCTTGGCTACGGCTCCTAATCCACTTGCCCTTGCCCCCGCACTGTAACGGTGCCAGGGGCAGAGGCAAGACGGCGCGATGTCCCTTTTCTCCCTGGGTTCATAAGCTTTCTTGCCCCTTCGGCTTCATGCTAGGAGAGGACCGCAGGGGCTAAGGCTAGGATGACGATGGCGGAATTATCCTTGGCGCGCGACTTCGCGCCCCCCCAAGAGGTGGATTGGCAGGTCTTGGTAAAGGAGGCGCTTAAGGGCGCGCCGCTCGCCTCGCTCCGCTCGACCACCTATGACGGCATCGTCATCGAACCCCTCTATGCGCGCGCCGCTCGCACGAGCGTCATTCCTGGCAGGGCCCCGGGCGGGGCTTGGGGTGTAATGCAGCGGATCGATCTTCCCGACGCCGAAGCCGCTAACGCGCAAATCCGCGACGATTTGAGCAATGGCGCAAACGCCCTCATGCTCGTCTTCCAAGGTGCGGTTGGCGAGTACCTTTATGCGCTCCCCGCCACCGAGCAGGCGATTGAAGCGACACTGAAGGGCGTCCATCTCGACACGGGGATTACGCTCGAGCTCGACTTGGGGCCGCATTCGCGGGTGGTGGCGGGCCTCGTCGCGAACTATGTCAAGGCGAAGGGATTAGCGCCCTCTGCGGTCAATATCCGCTTCGGCTTCGATCCACTCGGCGCCATGGCAACGCGAGGACTCGCGCCCAAGCCTTGGAGCGAGCTTGCACTAGAAGTGACGGCGCTCATCGCAAGCCTCGCGGAACAAGGCTTCGAAGGGCCCTTTTCCGTCGCGGATGGAAGGCCCGTGCACGCGTCTGGCGGTTCCGAGGCGCAAGAGCTTGCTTTTGTGCTGGCCAATGCCCTCGCTTATCTGCGGGCGCTCGAGGCTCAGGGCGTGTCGCTGCACGACGCGCGCCGCTTCATCTTCTTCCGCCTTGCCGCCGATCAGGGCCAGTTTTTAACTGTCGCTAAGTTTCGCGCGATCCGAAAGCTGTGGGCGCGCATCGAAGAGGCCTGCGGGCTCAAGCCGACACGTGCCTGCGTCACCGCGGAGACCGCTTGGCGGATGATGACGAAGCGCGATCCTCATGGGAACATCGTGCGCGGCACTATCGCCGCTCTGGCCGCTGCAGTCGGTGGCGCCGATACCGTCTCGGTGCTTCCCTTCAGCGCGGCGCTCGAGATTCCCGATGCCTTCGCGCGGCGCATCGCCCGCAACACCCAGACAATTCTCATCGAGGAAGCGAATCTCTATCGCGTCGCCGATCCTGCAGCAGGGTCTGGCGCAATCGAATCTCTAACCGATCAGCTCTGTGAGAAGGTCTGGGTACTGTTCCAGAAGATCGAGCGCGCTGGCGGCGCGGCAAACGCGCTTGAGGCCGGGCTGATCCAGAAGGCTGTCGCCAAGGTGCGGGCGGAACGTGAGGCCAATATCGCAAGCCGGACGGACACCCTCATCGGCACCAGCGATTTCCCTGACCTCGCTGAGGATGCGGTTTCCGTGCTTGAAGCCCGAAGGGCTTGCTCGGTTGGGCCAACCGCAGGCCGGCCCATCGAGTCGCTGCCGCGCGTTCGACTGGCCGAGCCTTTCGAATGCCTGCGCGCTGCGAGCGACGCGTACCTCGCTCGGCACGGCCAACGCCCAAAGGTGTTTCTCGCCTGCCTCGGGCGTGCGTCGGACTTCACCGCCAGGGCAAGCTTTGCCAGAAACCTGTTCGAAGCCGGCGGTATCGAGGCGGTCACGTTTGAAGGTGCCTATGCTTCACCTCTCCCTAACGGAGAGGTGAAGGCAGGCAGGGCTGCTCTCACTGCGGCCTTCAAGGCATCCAGCGCCAAGCTTGCCTGCCTCTGTTCATCTGACGAAGCCTATGAGCGTGAGGCGGTTGCTGCCGCTCGGGCGCTCACGGCGGCTGGGGCGAGCCACATCTACCTTGCTGGCAAGACCGGCGCGAACCGTCAGGCCTGGGAAGCCGCCGGGATTGGAACATTCCTTTATCGCGGCTGTGATACGCTCGACCTGTTGCAGACAGTTTATGAGAAAGTAGGCGCATGACGCGAATCCCGGCCTTCGCCGACATCGCTTTCGACACCAAGAATGGCGCCGGCACCTCGCCTGCCGGGGCTTCAGCCTGGCAGACGCCAGAAGGCATCGCCGTGAAGTCGGCCTACAACGCCGACGATATCGCGCGCCTAGATTTCCTCGAAGGGCTCCCAGGTGTCGTGCCTTATCTCCGCGGCCCTTACCCCACAATGTATGTGCAGCGGCCCTGGACCGTCCGCCAATATTCCGGCTTCTCCACGGCGGAGGACTCCAACACCTTCTATCGCCGCAATCTTGCTGCCGGCCAGCAGGGCGTGTCCATCGCCTTCGACCTAGCCACCCACCGCGGCTATGACTCCGATCATCCGCGCGTCACCGGCGATGTCGGCATGGCAGGTGTCGCTATCGACTCAATCTACGACATGCGCACTTTGTTCGACGGCATCCCGCTCGACAAGGTCTCCGTGTCCATGACTATGAATGGCGCGGTGCTGCCAGTGCTTGCGCTTTTCATCGTCGCCGGGGAGGAGCAGGGTGTGCCGCCGGAAGAGCTCTCCGGCACGATCCAGAACGACATCCTGAAAGAGTTCATGGTGCGGAACACCTACATCTATCCGCCCGCGCCCTCGATGCGCATCGTCTCAGATATCTTCGCCTACACCTCCAAGAAGATGCCGAAATTCAACTCGATCTCGATCTCCGGCTATCACATGCAGGAGGCCGGAGCGACCGCAGACCTCGAGCTCGGCTATACGTTGGCCGACGGCATCGAATATGTGCGTGCCGGCGTCAAAGCCGGCATGAACGTGGATGCATTTGCCCCACGCCTCTCCTTCTTCTGGGCGATCGGCATGAACTTCTTCATGGAGATCGCCAAGATGCGCGCCGCCCGCTTGCTCTGGGCGAAGCTCATGGCGGAAGGGTTCAAGCCAAAGGACCCACGCTCGCTCGCGCTCCGCACCCATTGCCAGACAAGCGGCTGGAGCCTCGCCGCCCAGGACGTGTTTAACAATGTGGTGCGCACCTGCGTCGAGGCCATGGCGGCGACGCAAGGCCATACCCAGTCGCTGCACACCAACGCACTTGACGAGGCGCTCGCACTTCCGACCGACTTCTCCGCGCGCATCGCCCGCAATACCCAGCTCATCCTGCAGCTGGAGTCGGGCACCACCCGCATCATCGATCCCTGGGGCGGCAGCTTCTATGTCGAGCGCCTGACCCACGATCTCGCCGCGCGTGCGCTGAAGCATATCGGGGAGGTGGAGAAATTCGGCGGTATGGCGAAGGCCATCGAGGCGGGCATCCCGAAGCGCATGATCGAGCAGGCGGCGACGGCCACTCAGGGCCGCATCGATTCGGGCCGCCAGACCATTGTCGGCGTGAATAAATACCGGCCCGAGAGCGAGGCCGACATCGCGATCCTTAAGGTCGACAATCGCGCGGTCCGCCGCCAGCAGCTCGACAAGCTCGAGCGGCTCAAGGCCGAGCGCAACGAAGCCGAGGTGCAGTCAGCACTTGACGCGCTGACCGAAAGTGCCAAGACAGGCAAGGGCAACCTTCTTGAAGGCGCCGTTCGCGCCGCCCGCACCAAGGCGACCGTCGGCGAGATCTCCTACGCGCTCGAGAAGGTCTATGGCCGTCACCGCGCCGAAGTTTCGGCGGTCACCGGCGTCTACAAGGCGGAGGTGGGGCGGATGGATGGAAACTTTACCCGCGTCAAGGAGTTGATCGACAGCTTCGAGCATGGGCATGGCCGGAGGCCGCGCATCCTTGTCGCGAAGATGGGCCAGGACGGCCATGACCGCGGACAGAAGGTCATCGCCTCGGCTTTCGCCGATTTGGGCTTCGATGTCGATATCGGCCCTTTGTTCCAGACGCCTGAAGAAGCCGCCCGCCAGGCCATCGAGAATGACGTGCATATAGTCGGCGTCTCGTCGCTGGCTGCTGGCCATCTGACGCTGGTGCCGGCCTTGCGGGGGGCGCTCGAAGCGCTCGGCCGCGGCGACATCATAGTGGTGGTTGGCGGCGTCATCCCGCCCCAGGATTACCCTGCGCTTTACGAGGCCGGCGCCAAGGCCATCTTCGGCCCCGGCACGCCCATCGCTGATGCCGCCATCGACCTTTTGCAGAAGCTTGGCGCGGCGGCCGGCGAACGGGCCCACGCCGCGGAGTAGGCCAGTTTGCGCTTTCCCGGGCTTGACCAGACTCTCAGCTGTCATATCGCGGAATTAAGCGTCGCTCACGCCATAACGTCGGCGAGACCAAATGCGCGTTGAGACCTCGAGGGATTCGTTGGCATGTCCGTCAATGGTGTTACCGGGCCGCGAAGCATGACAGTCTCCAAAACCTCGGGCCGCTGCACCAGGCCCTTGTTACGTATGTGCTGACGGTGATGGCCGATCGCCAGCAAGGTGGTGACCTGTTGCGGCGCTGCCTGCAACCGCAACAGAAGTGGGATCTCTGATCGGCGCGTCGGATCGACGCATGTCTTGCCGCCGCAATTCGTTTTGCGATTGCCAATTCCGTCGAAGGCTCGGCCGGTTAGCGCCTAACTTAGTATTGGAATAGTTACAACCTGCTGCGCAGAGCTCCGATCCGTCGCCCTAAGTGCTTGCAACTTCGTGCGTTCCGCCGCCATCTTGGGCAAACGCCGCCCACTAAGATCAACTTCCAAACGCGCTAAGGGAAGAAATATGCAGCTAATCCTGATCATCCTTGTTGCCCTGACATTTGGCGTTATCACGTCTCAAGCTCGATCCGCCGACGACGTCGCCATCACCATCAAGGATCATCGCTTCGAACCTGCGGAGATCAGCCTTCCTGCCGGGCAAAAGGTCACCTTGAGTGTCGCCAACCAGGACACTACGCCGGAGGAATTCGAGAGCGACGATCTCGACATCGAGAAAGTCATCGCCGGCCAGCAGAGCGCAACCATCCAAGTCGGACCACTCAATGCCGGGCGTTACGAGTTCTATGGCGAGTACCACGAAGACACCGCCAAGGGCGCCATCGTGGTCAAATAGGCTCATCCGGTGCTCGGCGCTCTCCTCATCGTCTTCCGCGAGGTCATGGAGGCTGGTCTTGTCGTCGGCATCGTGCTTGCCGCGACGCGCGGCATTCCTGACAGAGGCTGGTGGGTCAGCCTTGGCGTTGCGACCGGCGTCCTTGGGGCCAGTATCGTCGCACTGTTCGCCGGGGTGATCTCCAGCGCATTTTCCGGAACTGGCCAAGAGCTGCTAAATGCCGTGGTGCTGATCGTCGCGGTGATCAGTCTCACCTGGCACAATGTCTGGATGGCCGAACACGGCCGCGAGCTCGTGGCGGAGCTTCGCCAAGTTGGCGCTGATGTGGGCGCCGGGCGCCGGCCGCTGGCCGCACTCGCCCTCGTGGTGCTGATCGCCGTTATGCGCGAAGGCTCGGAGATCGTGCTGTTCCTGTACGGCATCGTCGTTACCGGAACATCAAGGCAAGCGCTGCTGGCGGGCGGTCTGCTCGGTCTGCTGGCCGGAGCTTGTCTTACCGGGCTGAGCTATCTGGGCCTGATCTCCATTCCCGCCCGCTACATTTTCTCGGTGACGACCGTACTCCTGACCCTGCTCGCAGCCGGCATGGCGGCCCAATCCATTCGCTTCCTACAAGCTGCAGGCGTGGTTACCGCCCTTCCCATGCATGTTTGGGACACATCCTGGCTACTATCCGATTCGAGCATCCTCGGGCGCTTGTTACATGTTCTCGTCGGCTACACCGCCAAGCCAACCGCGATGCAGCTTCTGGTCTACCTCCTGACGCTTGCGACCGTCCTTGTGCTCATGCGTTGTTCGAGCGCATCCCGGCGCCACGCGGCACAAGCCTAAGCTTTAGTTTGGCTGCAAAGATTTGCTGCTTGTCTCGCCCCGGCTTTGCTAATGAAGCGCAATGAGCCGCGCGTCAGCCAACGCCTCCGGGAACCTGGCTAGCCTGATCATCGCCGGAGACCGGGTGGCGCTTGGCCGCGCCATCACCCTGATCGAAAGCGCCAAGCCCGAGGATCAGGCGCGTGCCCAACAGCTGCTTGAGCGCCTGCTACCCCGTACCGGCAAGGCCATCCGCGTTGGCATCAGCGGCGTTCCTGGCGCCGGCAAATCCACCCTGATCGACCAACTCGGCCTAAACCTCTTGGCCAAGGGCAAGAAGGTCGCGGTGCTCGCTGTCGATCCCACTTCGACCCGGAGCGGCGGCTCAATCCTCGGCGACAAGACGCGCATGGGGCGACTTGCCTCAGAACAAGGCGCCTTCATCCGCCCCTCTCCCGCCGGCCACAGCCTTGGTGGCGTCACAAAGACTACTCGGGAGACCATCGCTCTCGCCGAGGCCGCCGGCTACGACGTGGTCCTGGTAGAGACTGTTGGCGTCGGCCAGTCGGAGACCGCTGTTTCCAACATGGTCGATGTCTTCGTCGTGGTGGGCATTCCCGGCGCCGGCGATGAGCTGCAGGGGATCAAGCGCGGGTTGCTCGAGCTGGCCGACGTCATCGCGGTCAACAAGGCCGACAGCGATCAGGTCGAGCGGGCCAATCGCGCCGCCATGGAATACCGCACCGCGCTCCATATTCTTGCTGCCGGTAATCCGAGTTGGTCGCCAGTGGTGCTGACCGTCTCGGCGCGAGACAATACAGGCCTCGACGAGCTGTGGGGCAAGGTCGAGGAGCGTCACGCCGCGTTGGAAGCCTCCGGCACTTTGCACGCGCGACGATCCGAACAGGCCGTGGTGTGGATGCGCGAGATCTTCGAGCAAAGGTTGCTCGCGGCCTTCAAAGGCGGCAAGGAAGTTAGCCGCCTTTGGAGCGAGATTGCCGAAAAGGTGCGCAGCGGCGAGATGACGCCCACGGCAGCGGCGGAGAAGCTCGGTCGTCTTGCCGGGATCAGTGAAGGCTAAGCCCGTCGACCCTCGAAATCTGCTTCCCTCTGGCGAGCGGTGCGTTTAAGCCCGATGACATGGCTTGCCCGCGCCTCCTCCTTACTGGGTTCGGCCCATTTCCCGGCGCCGCTGAGAATCCCTCGGCCTGGCTTGTGGAGGCGCTTGCGGCGAGGCACTGCTCCCACCGTCTAGGCTGCCATCTTCATGCCGAGGTGCTTCCCACCGAATGGGCAGAGGTGGCGACTCACGGGCCTATTTTGGCGCACCAGCATCAACCGCGCCTCATTTTGCATTTGGGCTTGAACCAGCGCGCCAAAGGTCTTCGGATCGAGCGCTCGGCGCGCAATCTGATCGACTTGCGGGAGGACGCACGCGGTGTGGTCCCCAAGACCAGCACCATCCTCGATCGTGGGCTGAGCAAGCTCGATACCGGAGTTCCCACCTCAAGGCTCGCTAAGCATTTACGGACGCAGGGCCTTCCCGCCATCGCCTCCCGCTCGGCGGGAACCTATCTCTGCAACTATCTCTATTATCTCTCGCTCGACTGGGCGCGGCGGCAGGAAGCACCTTGCGACATCTGCTTCGTGCATCTCCCACCGGGCCAGCGCCAAGGTGGCCCCTTGAGCGAGGCGGAGCTTTTGCGCGGCGCTGAGCTGGTCGTAGATTACCTGCTGGCCTTCGCAGAAGACCGCGATCGAGCCGAGGCCTTGGGCGGCGAAATACGCACCGGTGTTGCTGCCGCTATTCCGATCTCGCGTGAGGAAAGATAACGACGTTCTCGCGGTTTATCCCACTCTGGCAAGCTGAGACGCCGTCTCACCTCCCCAAGCGGAACATATTCGCGCAAGATTGGCGCCGGACCGCCGAGACAGGTGGGTGTATACCTGCCGCGAACGGGATCGAGGTTGCGGTAAGGTCGAACGACCTGCGGCACCAGAGCTTCATCAGATCCATGATCAATCCTCTCCCTTTAAGAGACCAGACAAAGCGACGATGGTTTGCGCCAAGCGCAAAAATCAGCAGCATGAGGCTGGCTAGATTGGCGACGTCAATACCAGTCACAGTGGCGCCGCGACGGCGGAGGCCGCACTTTCGCGGGGCAATGCACGGATTGCGGCTTTGAGCGCTGGCGCCGGGTCGATCGCGCCAACCTTCACGCCGCGCCATGTCCGCATCTCACTCGCAAGTTGCTTGGCAAGGACCTGCTCTGCGCCGGCCACGAGCTTGGCGAGCAAAACGGCGAGCACCGTCTCCGCACCGCGCTTTGTACCGTCGTCGACCTTGACGGCAATACCGATCCCGAGAGCAGGTAGCGCCGCGCAATGCACCCCCTCGGCGCCACCCTTGGCGAACGCAGCGTCACGGAGTCCCCGCATGACGATGGTGTCGAAGCGGCCTTCGCCGGCTACAAGATCCGGCGTGGCGAAGCAAGCCGCCATGAGCCGTTGCGCCGCCTTCGCCCAGCCGCGTTCAAGTCCCCTGCCGCTTGCGAGCCGCGCGAATCCAGTAGCCATCGCGGTAAGCGGCAGCGCGAAGGTTGGCACCGAGCAGCCATCAATGCCTATCGCGTCCTGCTCCAACGTGACGCCGCAAATCTCTGAAATGACTCGCTTGATCGTCTCTTGCACCGGGTGCTCCGGCTGCTCGTAGCCGCACGGATCAAGCCCCAAGTGAACAGCGGTCGCCAGCATACCGGCATGCTTGCCGGAGCAGTTATTGTGGATGGGGGTTGGGCTCTTGCCCGCGCGTATCAGCTCCCGCGACGCCTGCTCACCGATCGGCCAATGCGCCCCGCAAGCAAGCTGCGATTCATCGACCCCAGCCTTGGCGAGTAGCGCGCGGGCGGCGCTGACGTGCTTCGCCTCCCCACTATGCGATGAGCAAGCGATTGCAAGTTGAGCGTGCCCGAGGCCAAAGGCGTGAGCGGCGCCGCTCTCGATCAGTGGTATGGCCTGGAACGCCTTGACGGCGGAGCGCGGATAGACCGGACGCCCGATGTCGCCGAGCCCCAGTAATACGCGGCCGTCCGCATCAGTGATGGCGACGGCGCCGCGATGGCAGCTCTCCACCAGCGCTCCACGCGTCACTTCGACCAGAATGGGATTGTCCTGCACGAACTCGCTCATACCGCGGCGAAGATCACTGGCGTGCGCCGGGCTCCCCATGTCCCCGGCGTCGGGTCGAAGAAACCAGGACAAGGCTCGCCGCAAGCGGCACAGCACCCCTCCGCATCGAGATCCCAATCGGTGATGACGTACCAGTCGCGGCCAACCAGCCGCGATCCGCAATCGTGGCAATAGGTGCTCTGGCCCTCCTTGTCGTGCACATTGCCGGTATAGACATAACGCAGGCCCGCCCGAAGCGCGATCTCACGCGCCTGCTTCAGCGTCGCAGGCGGCGTGGGTTGGATATCGCGCATCTTCCAATCGGGGTGGAATGCCGCGAAATGGAGCGGCACGTCGGGCCCAAGTTGGTTGGCAACCCATTCGCTGAGAGCGCCAACTTCCTTGCTCGAATCGTTCTCGCCCGAGATGAGCAAAGTGGTGATCTCGAACCAGGTGCTCGTCTCGTGCTTTACGTAGCGAAGCGTATCGAGCACGTCGTCGAGTGAACCAGTGCAGAGGCGCTTGTAGAAGCTCTCGGTGAAGGCCTTAAGGTCAATATTGGCGGCGTCCATCGCCCCGAAGAATTCAGGCCGCGCTACCTCTCCGATATAGCCAGCCGTCACCGCCACCGTCTTCACGCCGACCGCGCGGCAGGCCGCAGCAACATCGACCGCATATTCGAGGAAGACCACCGGATCGTTGTAGGTGAAGGCGACTGAGCGTGCGCCGCTGGCAAGCGCAGCGTCAGCGATCGCTTCCGGCGAGGCGGTCTGTTGCAGTCGGTCGAACGCGCGGGCTTTGGAAACGTCCCAATTCTGGCAGAACTTGCAAGTGAGTTTGCAACCTGCTGTGCCAAAGGAGAGCGCCGCGGTGCCGGGCAGGAAATGGTTGAGCGGCTTTTTCTCTATCGGATCTAGGCAGAAGCCGCTGGAACGGCCATAGGTGGTGAGCACGATGGCGTCATTTGCCCGCGCCCGCACGAAGCAAAGACCCCGTTGGTCTTCATGAAGCTTACACTCGCGCGGGCAGAGATCGCACTGGATGCGGCCGTCGGGCAGGGCTTGCCAATACCGGCCCTGCACGCCGCTAATAATCTCTGCTCTTTGCATGATATGAAGATGGTCCGGTTCTGATTGGAGTCAACCTCCCCATGTTTGCGCGATGGCAGGCTCGCCTCGTGAGAGGGCCGGTTATGAGCTGCAGCTTTATCCGGTGCCGCCAAGGAGCTTGGGAGAGCCGTCGGAGGCCTTCTCGCCCACTGCAGAGCTGGCAGCCCCGGCGATCTCGTCCGCGTGGCGGCGTCGCATGCGGACTAGATCTATCCGGCTGGTGGCAGGCGGGGCTTTTGCAAGTTTGGCCGCCTCGCGCAAACCCTTCGAGCACGGATGCTGCTGATTGGGTCCTCACCACGAGTAGGGTTCGCGGAATCTCGCCCACTACCTCGACGACGCAGCCGCGCAGCGGCGCGATCGCGCCACGGCGGAGGCAATCGAGGGGCTCGATTTCAAAAGCTGCGGCCCCAGAACGCCGGTGGTTTCAGCGCCCCTTGCGCCGCGAACGAGGGCGGCTCGAGGATTGTGCGGATCGCGTTGCACAAACCTGGGCGAAATGAGCGGTGACTACGGCCGAATCGCCGGGGTCGTCTGCTACGGCGCCTGGGCACCGTCTGCCACCTCGGCATCATAGGCCCTGCGCGCGTTCGCTGGAGCGGGCGGTCCGGCTACGCCCCGGCTCGACCTCGATGGGCACGCCGGGATCGTGCTTCGATACGCGGATGACTAGAGAGGTTTTGACGCTGGCGACATTCGGCGCGGCGGTGAGCTCGTGAATGATGAAATCCTGGAACGCGGTGAGGTCTGGCGCCACGCATTTTAACATGAAGTCGATTTCGCCCGAAAGCATATAGCAATCGCGCACAATGGGAGAGCCGCGTACGCGCTGCTCAAAGGCGACGAGGTCGGCCTCCGCCTGGCTGTGCAGCCCAACCATGGCGAAGGCCGTGACGTCGAAGCCAAGCGCGCGGTCATCGAGCAGCGCCGCATAGCCGCGGATGAACCCTGCTTCCTCGAGCGCGCGGACGCGCCGCAAGCAGGGCGGTGCTGATATGCCCACCTTTCGGGCGAGCTCGACATTGGTGACGCGGCCGTTGGCCTGCAGCTCGCGCAGGATGCGCCAATCGGTTTGATCGAGGCGGGCTGAGCGCATGAGCATTGCTCCTGGACGATCGCGGCGCGCGCCTTAGAAGCGGCAGCGCTGTTCGAAAAAGGCGATGACGGTCCTTATCACGCAATTTTAGGTCCTGTTGCGAAAAGAATCGAAAAGAAAACGACGCCGTTCCGTTCCGGAAATTCCAGAAGCGCCACCAGGGACGAGCCAGACCGGAAGGTACGCCTGGATCGTCACCAATGGCTTGGTCGGCATTGAGGCCGAGGGCATTGCCACAAGAGGGGATTGACCTTATCGAGATACGGTGGTTCCGAAAAAAGCCACATACGGACTTGATCAATCCGCTCGGGGGTCACAGCTCTTAGAAAGAGGGGCACTATCATGCTGCAATTGGAAGAGAGGGCGAACACTGGCGTCGACAGCTCAATTTTGGATCTTGAAAAGTTTCGCTCTACGACGCTGGAGACGTGCCCTTTCGATTACCTGATCGTTTCCGATTTCATTCGGCCGGAATGGCAAGACCGGCTGATCGCAGACTTTCCTGATGTGAAGAAAGCCGGCAGCTTCCCGCTGAGCACTGTAAATAGGGGAACCGAGTTTTCTAAGCTTATCGATGAAATGAATGGCCCGGGTTTCCGGCGCGCGGTGGAGGAGAAGTTTTCACTAAGCTTAGACAGTCGGCCCTCAATGATCACGGTGCGAGGCAAATGTCGAAGCGTCGACGGAAAGATACACACCGACACGGAAAGCAAAATTATAACCGTCCTGCTTTACATGAATCCGAGATGGGCAGACCAGGGGGGGCGCTTACGAATTTTGAGCAGCGGGACTAATATCGACGATGTAGCTGCCGAGATCTCTCCGACAGTCGGTACCCTTTTGGTCTTCAAGCGGAGCAATCATTCTTTCCACGGGCACTTGCCCTTTGAAGGAGAGCGTAAAGTCATC
>DASPOV010000181.1:0-2660 GCA_035625815.1 Methyloceanibacter sp. | reverse complement strand
CCTCTTATCTCCGTCCCTCGAGCCTGAGTTAAACTCAGGCTATCCCTCGTCCATGAGGACGCGAGCTCGTGACCGTCTTGCCAGATCGCGCTTCTGGGTGCTGAAGCGGAGCCCGGTGATGCCGCCCATTCCCGGCACGTCGAAGGTCGTACATCTTGAGGAGGATGTAGCTGCGGTGAACATCGAATTGTCTGAGCAGGATTTCGCCGCGCTCGACGGGAGGCCGCAAGGAATATCGCGCGGCTTAGCGGGCGAAGGGGAAGGTCGCGGCCTGACCGCAAACCGTTCCGCCGCGATCGACCAGCTGCCACAAGATGCCATACGCGATGCAGAATCGGCGGCCGGATTTGGCGATGCGAAGCCCGGAATAGCCGGTGGCATAGCCATTGCGGGCGACCGCATCGAGCAGCTTCTGGCGCTCCGCGCGGTCGGATTCTTCTGCGGACAGATGAGAGAGAAGCGAGGTGAATTCCCCCCAGTCATATTCGAAGCAGGCTTGCGCCGCTTTGTTCGCGTAAATGAAGCGGGGAACGGCGTCAGTATTGTGGGCGAGGACACAATAGGATGCGTCCTCATAAAGCCACTCTGCCGAGTGGTGGCTTCCCTCGAGAAACACTGGCGACCCGCCGACGAAGCGCCGATAGCTCGATACCAGCAAATCGAAGAATTCGGGATCGGCTTTGTTCATGGTCGTGACATACACTCGTCGGGCAAGGACCGAAAGTAGGGGGGATCGAGATGCCGCGCGAGGAGTTGATTCTCGTAGGTACATGCGACATCGCAGGTCATGTTCGAGTGGGGCATTCCCCTTGATGATCGGGCGGTCGCGGGTCAGAGGCTCGGCTGGCACGGCTCTGGTTTTCCCGCATATCAGCTTTCGCAACAAGGCCTGTGTTACTGTTGGCCATGGTGCAAACTGGAAACCTTCAGCGCGATTTGCCGCCGCGGCTCCTCGCCGAGGAGGCCTTCACGACTTTGGTGAATCGGCCGGGCTTGCGCATCGAGCGCATCGTCTCCACCGGTCGGGTGATTCCTGAGGGGCAATGGTACGACCAGGAGACCGACGAATGGGTGCTGTTGGTCGAGGGCGCCGCGCGCTTGCGCATTGAAGGCGAGAACGAGGACCGTTTACTCGCTGGAAGGGACTGGATTTTGATCCCCGCTCATTGCCGCCACCGCGTGACCTGGACGCGAGCAGAGCTGCCGACGGTCTGGCTTGCCGTGCATTTTGTTCCTGAAGAATAGGGCGCGGCCTACTCCGCCGCGAGCCTCACATACTGGCCGTTCGCCACCGGGCAGCGCGCCCACAGTTCTTGCAAGGCAGCGATCAACGCCGCCATCTGCGCGTCGGTATGCACCGGGGATGGTGTCAGCCGCATGCGCTCGGTGCCACGCGGCACGGTGGGGTAATTGATCGGCTGCACGTAAATTCCGTAATGCTCGAGTAGCGTGTCGGTCACCGCCTTGCAGTGCACGGGGTCGCCGACCATCACCGGTACGATGTGGCTCGGGTTCTCGATCACCGGAAGGCCCGCCGTGGCGAGATGTCCCTTGAGTGTCTGCACGCGCTCTTGCAGCTGCGTGCGCTCGACGTTGCTCGTCTTCAGGTGGCGGATACTGGCAAGCGCGCCGGCGACGATGGCCGGAGCAAGCGAGGTGGTAAAGATGAAGCCTGGCGCATAGGAGCGGATCGCGTCGCAGCAGGCGTTTCTTGCCGCGATATACCCACCCATAACGCCGAACCCCTTGGCGAGCGTGCCGTTGATGATGTCGATGCGTCCCATGACACCTTCGCGCTCTGCAATGCCGCCACCGCGCGGGCCATAAAGGCCAACAGCGTGCACCTCATCGAGATAGGTGAGCGCATTGTACTTTTCGGCAAGATCAGCAATCGATCGGACCGGGGCGATGTGCCCGTCCATGGAGTAGACGCTCTCGAAGACGATGATCTTCGGCGTCCCGCGCGGATACTTTTTCAGCTTCTCCTCGAGCTGCTCGACGTCGTTATGGCGTACGATGTGCTTGTCGCCGCCGCCATGGAGAATGCCTTGGATTATGGAAGCGTGGTTCTTCTCGTCGGAGAAGATCACGAGACCCGGGATCAGCCGCTGAAGCGTGGAGAGCGTCGCTTCGTTAGCGATGTAGGCGGAGGTGAAGAGGAGCGCAGCCTCTTTGCCATGCAAATCGGCAAGCTCGGCCTCGAGTTCGACATGATAGTGCGTCGTGCCGGAGATGTTGCGCGTACCGCCGGAGCCGGCGCCAACCGTCTCGATCGCCTCATGCATCGCAGCGCGCACCGACGGGTGCTGGCTCATGCCAAGATAGTCGTTCGAGCACCACACCGCCACGTCGCGGGTGCCGGCACCGGTGAACTGATCTGCCGCGGGATAGGCTCCGCAGCGCCGCTTCAGATCGGCAAACACCCGGTAGCGGCCTTCAAGGTGCAACGCCTCAAGTTGCTCACGAAAGCAAGTGTCATAATCCATCATTCTCAACCTGAACTGTCGGCGACCCAGCCCTTATGAACCATACCCCGCCACGGAAATATAGTGCTTGGCTGCCCTTCTTTTCCTGCTAAAGCGTCGCTGTTGGGTGAAATCGGCCAAAATCTCAATAAATTGAGCAAGTGCCGCCATCATAAAAAAAACGCTCCACTCACC
>DASPOV010000180.1:0-8345 GCA_035625815.1 Methyloceanibacter sp. | reverse complement strand
AAGGTCACCGCATTCATTGGCCCATCTGGTTGCGGCAAGTCCACACTGCTTCGCGTCCTCAATCGCATTTACGACCTCTACCCCAATCAGCGCGCCGAGGGTGAGGTGTTGCTTGACGGTGATAACGTACTGAGCTCAAAGCAAGACTTAAACTTGCTACGCGCCAAAGTCGGCATGGTGTTTCAGAAGCCGACGCCGTTCCCCATGACCATTTATGAGAACATCGCCTTTGGCGTGCGCCTTTACGAGCAGCTGTCCAAGGCCGATCTCGATGCGCGCGTGGAGGAGTCCTTGCGACGTGGTGCCTTGTGGGACGAAGTCAAGGACAAGCTCGACGCGAGCGGTTTGAGCCTATCCGGAGGGCAGCAGCAGCGGCTCTGTATCGCCCGCACCGTCGCCATCAGGCCCGAGGTGATCTTGCTCGACGAGCCGTGCTCGGCGCTCGATCCGATCTCCACCGCCAAGATCGAGGAGCTGATCGACGTCTTGAAGCGCGACTACACCATCGCCATCGTCACCCACAATATGCAGCAGGCGGCCCGCACCTCGGACTACACTGCCTTCATGTATCTCGGTGAGCTTGTGGAGTTCGACATCACCACCCAAATGTTCACCAATCCGAAGATGGAGCGCACGCAAGATTACATCACCGGCCGCTTCGGCTAGGACACGCGCTTTCGAGGAGAAGCAGGAAGATGGATACGCACGAACACATCGTCAGCTCCTACGAGGAGGAGCTCTCCTCGCTCAACAACAAAATCGCCAAGATGGGCGGTCTCGCCGAGCAGGTCCTGGGACAATCCATCGATGCGCTCGAAGGCCGCGATCCGGACCTTGCCGCCGCTACCATCCAGCAGGATGAGGCGATCGATATGCTGGAAAAGGAGATCGAGGAGCAGGTTATCGTCATGATCGCCCGCCGCCAACCGCTCGCCTACGACCTTCGGCAGATCATGGCGGCGCTTCGTATTTCCACCGATCTTGAGCGCATCGGCGACCTTGGCAAGAATATCGCCAAGCGCGCCCTCGCCGTAGTTGGCGAGCAGCAGCCCAAACAGCTCATGCTCGGCCTCAAGCATATGGGCGAGCTTGCCCTTGGCCAGCTCAAAGAGGTGCTCGACGCCTTTATCGAGCGCGACGCCGACCGCGCGCTGAAGGTCTGGTACACCGACGAGAATATCGACGCCATGTACAACTCACTATTCCGCGAGCTCCTTACCTACATGATGGAGGATCCGCGCAATATCGGGCTCTGCACCCATCTCCTGTTCGGAGCCAAGAATATCGAGCGCATCGGCGATCATGCGACCAACATCGCCGAGACGGTCTATTTCCTCGTGCACGGGAAAGCCATCACCGACCAGCGTCCGAAAGGCGACAATACTAGCTCGACGCCGGTCCCCTTAAGGTCTGCGGTCTGACATGCTGAGCGTCTCTGCCATTAACCCCAGAGCCAAAGTTCTCGTGGTCGAGGATGAGGAGCCGCTGGCGCTCTTGCTCCGCTACAATCTCGAGGCGGAGGGCTACGCCGTCGAGGTCGTGCACCGGGGTGACGAAGCTGAGTTGGCCATCGCCGAAGGCTCACCGGATCTGATCGTGCTCGACTGGATGCTGCCCGGCATGTCTGGGTTAGAGCTCTGCCGGCGCCTGCGCACCGGCAAGGACTCCCGCACCATCCCGATCATACTGTTGACCGCGCGGAGTGAGGAAGGGGACCGCATCCGCGGGCTTACCACCGGCGCCGATGACTATGTGGTCAAACCCTTCTCCCTGCCGGAACTGATGGCGCGGGTGCGCGCCATCCTGCGACGCACGAGCCCAGAGCGTGTCGCCTCGGTGCTCATCGCCGGCGACATCGAGCTCGATCGGGAGTCGCATCGGGTGACGCGAAACGGCCGCCTGGTGCATCTTGGTCCCACTGAGTTCCGCCTGCTCGAATTTCTCATGCAGAGGCCTGGCCGAGTCTTCAGCCGCGCGCAGTTGCTTGATGGCGTGTGGGGCCGTAACGTTTATGTGGATGAGCGCACAGTCGACGTCCACATCGGCCGTCTGCGCAAAGCGATGATGCGCGGCAGCGACTCCGACCCGGTGCGCACGGTGCGTGGCGCCGGCTATGCCTTCAGCGATAAGCTGCAAGAGACCGCCTGAGGCTCCTGAAAAGAGGAAGGCGCCTCGGACGGCGCCTCCCTTCCCCCCACTTGACCGAATGGCCCAGCCACACTCAAGTGGCTAGCCGAAAGCGACTCGCTTGTCGCGACGCCGCGACGGCGCCGGCTGATAGGCAAGCCGCGCGTGATGCTCGCAGTAAGGAACCGAGCCTGACGTCTTACGGCCGCAGAAATGAAACTCCTCCTCTCCAGGATCTCCGATGGGCCAGCGGCACATCGACTCCTTCAATGTGAGGATGCTCGCCCTTTCGGCGGGCGGTATGTACAGCTCTTCGATTGGCGCCGGCGCAGGCTCAATCTCCTCCTCGTAAGCCGGCTTTAGTGCGGCATTGCCGCGTGTGGCGAACAGCAAGGATGGAGCTCGGTGTTGCCGTGGCGCCTGCACCCGCCGCGGTCTTGGGCTCGACGAGCGCGAACTCGTCGCCCGGCCTGAGAGACCGAGACGGTGGACCTTGCCGATCACTGCATTCCGCGTCACCCCGCCTAGGCGACTGGCGATCTGGCTTGCGCTCAAGCCCTCCGCCCAGAGTCTTTTTAGAAGTTCAACCCTCTCATCATTCCAAGCCATGGTTTGGCCTCCTCATTTTTCGACTCAGAATCCCCCCGTCTCGTCGTGAGACGGCGTTCAGTCACGCTGATTTACTGCTGAGAAATGACCGCCCAGGCGTAACGCTGTATCCACCACATATTGTGGCTGAGCGGCTACTAGCCTACAATCTCAGGGAAGAAGCGGCAAGCGTCCGCCACGCTTGGTCCCGCGTTTTTCCACCGGACAAATTGAAGTCTGCCACTTCTTGGGCGAGAACACAAACGCGGCGTGGATGAAAACGTGGATGAGCGTTGGAAAGTAGGTGAATGGCGACTGATTGACAGCCTCCCACACGAGACCTAAAGCTCTGCAATTCCTTGCTGCCGCCAGTCGGCGGCAATTTTATTTTGGGACGACCTCTGGTGTCCAAATCGGCTCTGCTTCCGACCTACGCTCGCAGCCAACTTGCCTTCGAGCGCGGGGAGGGTGCCTATCTCTTCACTGCGTCCGGCGAGCGCTACCTCGACTTCGCCTCTGGCGTCGCGGTGACGGCGCTTGGCCATGCCCATCCGCACCTCCTCAAGGCGCTGAACGAGCAGGCCGAGAAGCTTTGGCATATCTCCAATCTGCACCGCATCCCTGAGCAGGAGCGGCTCGCGGCCAGGCTCTGTCAGGAGACCTTTGCCGACTATGTGTTCTTCGCCAATTCCGGCGCCGAGGCGGTCGAAGGCGCGATGAAAGTGGCGCGCCGCTATCACTTCAAGCAGGGAGCGCCTGAGCGCTACCGCTTCGTCACCTTCGAAGGCGCCTTTCACGGGCGCACCCTTGCCACCATCGCTGCCGGCGGCCAGCCCAAGCACCTTGAAGGCTTCGGACCCCCCGTCGACGGGTTCGACCATGTTGCTGCCGGCGATATCGGCGCCGTGGAAGCTGCCATCGGGGAGAAGACCGCGGGCGTCATGATCGAGCCGATCATGGGCGAGGGGGGCATGATCGAGGTGTCCTGGCCATTCTTGCGGGACTTGCGGGCCCTTTGCGATGAAAAAGGTATCCTATTCCTGCTCGATGAGGTGCAAAGCGGCATGGGCCGCACGGGACGCCTGTTCGCCCATGAATGGGCCGGCATCAACCCGGACATCATGGCGACCGCCAAGGGGCTCGGCGGCGGCTTTCCAGTGGGCGCCTGCCTCACCACGCAAGAGGTGGGCGCGGGCATGACGCCTGGCAGCCATGGCTCGACCTTCGGCGGCAATCCGCTCGCCATGGCCGTGGGCAATGCCGTGCTCGACGTCGTGCTTGCGCCGAGCTTTCTCGATCGCGTGGCGGCGATGGGCCTGAGACTCAAGCAGCGCTTGGCCGGGCTCCAGGACGAGCATCATGGCATCATCGAAGAGGTGCGCGGTCAGGGCCTGATGCTAGGGCTGAAATGTAAGGTACCGAACCAAGCCCTCCTGCAGGCGCTTGCCGCCGAGCGGATGCTCACAGTGCAGGCGGGCGATAATGTGGTGCGCCTTCTGCCGCCGCTCATCGTGGGCGAGGCCGAGATCGACGAGGCTTGCGCCAAGGTTGAAGCCGCCTGCGTGGCGTTGGAGACCGGCGCGCACGCCCCGGCCTGACGGCAACAGCCGAGAGTCATCCCCATGCCAAGGCACTTCCTCGATATCGACGCACTCTCCCGCCAAACTTTGCGCGCGATCCTCGACGATGCCCATGCCATGAAGGCCATGGGTCGTTCGCATCTGCCGGAAAAGGTCAAGGTGCGGCCGGGCGCTGTGCTTGCCATGATCTTCGAGCAGCCCTCGACGCGCACGCGCGTATCTTTCGAAGTGGCCATGCACGAGCTTGGTGGAACTTCGATTATGCTGAGTCCGGCCGACATGCAGATTGGAAGGGGCGAGACCATCGCGGATACCGCGCGCGTGCTGTCGCGCTACGTGGATGCGATCATGCTCAGGACCAGCTCGCACGGCAAGCTTCTCGAACTTGCCGCGCATGCCACCGTGCCGGTGATCAACGGGCTCACCGACCTGTCACATCCCTGTCAGGTGATGGCCGACGTCATGACCTTCGAGGAGAAGAAGGGTTCGATCGAAGGCGCGACGATCGCGTGGCTCGGTGACGGCAACAACGTTGCCACCTCCTGGGTCCATGGCGCGGCGCGCTTCGGCTACGCGCTGAAGCTCGCCTGCCCGAAGGAGTTCAAGCCGGCGGCCGCGCTGCTCGATTGGGCGAAAGGCGAGGGCGCGTCCATCGAGGCCGGGCATGACCCGCTCGCCGCTGCCCGCGGCGCCGATTGCGTTGTAACTGACGTCTGGGTATCCATGGGAGATGGCGAGGACAAGAAAAAGCGCAAAAACCTGCTGAGGCCGTTCCAGGTCGATCGCGCCGTGATGGCTAAGGTCAAGCCCGACGCGATCTTCATGCACTGTTTGCCCGCCCATCGCGGCGATGAGGTGGCCGCCGAGGTGATCGACGGCCCGCAATCGGTGGTATGGGACGAGGCCGAGAACCGGCTGCATGTGCAGAAGGGCATCCTCGCCTGGTGCCTCGACACGACGTCGCCTGAATTGGCGACCGCCGAACGGCCGCGCGCCAAAAGTCGGCGGGTCGAGCGTGCCGGGGCAAAGTAATGGCGCAGCGATCCTCATCGCAGGAGCGTATCGAGCTCGTCATCCCGGCCGACGATCTGATCCTACCGTTCCAAGCCGATCAAGCCGATGTCGTCGGCCGGCTGGTCAAGCTCGGCCCGGTGGTGGACACCATCCTCTCGCGGCACGATTATCCTGAGCCCGTGTCGAAGCTGCTCGGCGAAGCTGTGGCGCTCACGGCGCTGCTCGGCGCCGCGCTCAAATTCGAAGGCAAGTTCATCCTGCAAGCTTCGACCGACGGCCCAGTCGATCTGCTCGTCGCCGATTACCAGGTAGCTGGGCAGTTGCGAGGCTATGCGCGCTTTTCGGCGGAACGCGTCGCAGCGATCAGCAGCAATCGCGACCTCACTCAACCTCTCGGCCAAGGTCATTTCGCCATGACCATCGACCGTGGGACGGAGACGGAACGCTATCAGGGAGTAGTGCCGCTCGAGGGCGAGAGCCTGACTGAGGCCGCCGACACTTATTTCCGGCAGTCTGAGCAGCTCCCCACCTTCATTCGGCTCGCCGTGGCGAAGCACTACCGCGCCGGCCAAGTAGGCGGACGATCCTGGACGTGGCGTGCTGGCGGCCTGCTCGTGCAGAAGCTGACCCGCGAAGGCGGTCATGGCCCGGCGGGCGGCGGCTTCGACGAGGAGGACTGGCTGCGGGCCCGCGCGCTTGCCGAGACCGTGGAGGATCACGAGCTGCTCGACCCTCTACTTCCGGCGGACCGGCTGCTCTACCGGCTGTTTCATGAGGAGCAGGTGCGCGCCTACCGACCAATCGGTCTTGAGACCTATTGCAGCTGCTCGCGGGAGCGCGTCGAAGAGCTCCTCCGGCGCTTCACCAGCGAAGACCTGAGGGACATGGTGGTCGACGGCGAGGTGTGGGTAACATGCGAGTTCTGCAACAGTCGTTACCGCTTCGATCCGGCCTCCTTCGCCAAGTCCGCAGAGCCGAGTTAGCCGTTCTTAGCTAAGCAGCTCAGCGAGGTTGGCGAGGAACGCCGTGCAACCGTCGAGCTGCGCGGTCGTGATGAACTCGTCGGCCGCATGGGCCTGCTCGATGTCGCCGGGCCCACAAATCACGGTCGGGCAACCGGCCTCCTCGAACAGTCCTGCTTCCGTCGCATAAGACACCGCACTCGTGGCGTTGGCCCGGGTGAGCGCAAGCGCCAAGGCGACCGCCTCGGATCCAGGCTTGGCGAGGAACGCTGGCACGCTGCCCTGATGCAGCGTCTCGATTGATGCCGTCCGCGCCACGACCCGCATGCGCGGGAGCAGCTTTTCTCTAGCGAAAGCCTTGATCCGCTGCGGCGCGAGCTTTGGGTCGGCGTCGGGCAGGCTTCCCACCTGCCATTGGAATTTGCAGGTCTTCGGGACAATGTTGGGCGCCGTACCGCCTTCGATGGTCCCCACCTGCACCGTGGAGCCGGGCGGATCGAAGCGGTCATTCATCTGACTTGTAGAGAGTTTCGCGCCGATGCGGTCGAGTTCCTCGATCAACTCCGCGGCGAAAGAAATGGCATTCACGCCGAGCCGCGGCAAGCTCGAATGAGCCTCGTGCCCCGTGACCGTGGTGCGATAGGCGTCGATACGCTTATGCGCGTCGATCACCGCCATGTTGGTGGGCTCGCCGACGACGATGACGCGGGGACGCGGCAGGTCATGGCCGAGCCGCGCGATCAACGGGCGAATGCCGGTGCAGCCTGCCTCCTCATCATAAGAGAGGATGATGTGCACCGGTTCCTTCAGGGGGCACGAGGTGAAGAGCGGAACGGACGCGAGAACGCAGGCGAGAAAACCCTTCATGTCGCAAGTGCCACGGCCGTAAAGCTGGCCGTCGCGGAGTTGGAGAGCGAACGGATCGCTCGACCAGGTTTGACCCTTGACTGGAACGCAGTCGCTGTGTCCTGAGAGTCCGATGCCCCCTTTGCCCGTAGGCCCAATGCTGGCAAACAGGCTCACCTTCGTGCCGTCCGGTGCTGGGATCAGAGTCGCGACGATGCCGTGGCGACCGAGATAGGTGCTTACGAACTCGATGAGCTTCAGGTTCGATTTCGCGCTCGTCGTATCGAAGGCGACAAGCTTGGCCAGTAGCTCCTGCACTGCCGATGAAGAAGCCGGCACGGGCACTCCTGTGTGTTTCAAGGACAGCTGCGCTTGCGTCCGGTTACGGGCTTACGTCCGGTGGCTCCGTCTCTGCCGAGCGGAAGCGTTCCGCCGATCTCGCCTTTGCCTTTCGAGCCTCCACCTCATGATCGCGCGGCGGAGCATTAGTGACGAGCGAGTCGATCAGCTCGCGCGCCGCCCGGGAAACTTGGTCCACCGCGCGATCGAAGACGGCTTGGTTTGCTTTGGAAGGACACCTGAAGCCGCTCAGCTTGCGCACGAATTGCAGAGACGACGCCTGGATTTCTTGATCCGTGACCGGCTCAAAATTACGCAACGTCTTGATGTTTCGGCACATTATAATCCTCGATCAATCGGCAACAACTTTGCAAAAAGTTGACATACACATTCATCGCAAGCAAGGCGCGCAACCCCAGTTCCCTATTTTACCACGACAAGCGCCTGATCGAGGTCAGCAACGAGATCGTCAACGTGTTCAAGCCCGATGGAGAGGCGCACGCTCCGATCGAAGATGCCGAGCTCGGCACGCTGCTCCAGCGTGAGACGCTGATGCGTCGTGGTGGCTGGATGGGTGGCAAGACTTTTTGCGTCGCCGAGATTGTTGCTAATCTTGAAGATCTGGAGCGCGTTCAGGAAGCGGAAGGCTTCGCTTTTGCCGCCCTTCACCTCGAAGGCGACCATGGGACCGCCGCCAGCCATCTGCCGCCTTGCGAGCTTAACTTGCGGGTGGTCGGCGCGGCCTGGATAAAATACGCGGGCAACTTCCTTGCGTTGGCTGAGGAAATCCGCGATCGTCGCGGCGGACGCGCCGTGACGCTCCACGCGGACGGGCAGCGTCTCAAGACCCTTGAGCAACACCCAGGCGTTGAGGGGGCTGAGTGAGGGG
>DASPOV010000179.1:0-2187 GCA_035625815.1 Methyloceanibacter sp. | reverse complement strand
CTCACTATGCCGTACAACACATGATGAGCGTTCAGTGGTAAGACGACGTCGTTGTAGTACTGAGTTCGCTCTGATTCAGCGGACGACGACACGGCGATGACAGGCTCGGCTTGCCGCACGCGGTCGGCGAAGGCGCGCTTGAACGAAGCCTCGCCCGAGTCGTAATACCGCTCGAAGTAGAGCTTCATCGCCGGGGCCGGCAGCAATCGCTCGGCATACAGGCCGGTCATGTCGCCGTGCGAATCGACCCAGAAGAAGGCGGCGGAGTCAGCGTCGACGAACTGCCGCACAGCCTTGAGGAGCACAGGCAACAGCTGCTCGCCCGGTAACCCCAGGCAGCAGAGCTGGCGAATGTGAATCCGTCGGTCTGCTCCTGTCACCCTTGCCTCATAATGGGCCTATCCAGCGTTCGCTTCGCGTTTCGATCGACCGGTGCATCGATAGGCGCGTATTGGACGTGAGAACCCGTGCAATTGCACTTCTCCCAAATCATCGGCTTCGGTGTTGGCCTCCACCTCGGCATAGATCCGTTGCGAGAGCAGCACTTCACCCGCGCGCGCATGTTGGCAAAGGCGGCAGGCCAGGTTGGTCACCGTCCCGATTGCCGCGTAGTCGAGTCTTCCCTCGAACCCGATCGCGCCCACTGTCGCAAAGCCCTGGTCGATCCCGATGGCGAGCCCAAGGTCAACGCCGCGCTTCTTCCATCTCTCGGACAGGTCCAGGGCCGCCTCGCGCATTGCCAGCGCGAGGGAAACCGCCTTCTCCGCCGGCTTGTCGACTGCAACCGGATCGCCGATAAATACCATCATGGCGTCGCCTGTGAAGCGCTCCAATGTGGCTTCATAATCGACGACGAGCCTGCCCATTCCAGCGTGGTAGGCGGCAAGCGCGCGCATGACCTCCTCCGGCTCCCAGCTCTCGGCAAATGCGGTAAAGCCGCGCAGGTCCAGATAGATGACGACAATCTCTCGCCGATGACCGTGCAGTGGATCTCGGGTGGCACCACTGACAATGAGTTCGGCGACCTTCGGCGAGAAGAACCGTTTGAGGCGGGACAACCGTTCGACTTCGGTGACCCCTCGTGCGACGCGCTGCTCCAGCGTCGCAGCCCATTCGGCGAGTTCCAGGGCCTGACGTTGCATGAAGTCGTGCATCCGCTTGATGCGCAGTAGCGAGCGGGCTCGCGCAAGCAACTCGGGTCGATTGATCGGCCTTGATAGGAATTCGTCGGCGCCGGCCTCGAGCCCTTTCACGCGCTCTTCCTTGGCGTCGAGCGCGGTAACCATGACGACGGGGAGCGCGGCGAAGCGCGTGTCTTGCCTGATCCTGCGGCAAACTTCGTAGCCATCCAGCTCGGGCATCACGACATCGAGCAGGACCAGGTCGTACCGGTCCCGGGAGAGAGCAGCAAGAGCTTCTGCACCCGATGCACTCGACCTTACTTCGTACCCCTCGGGCTCGAGTAGATCGGACAGCAGCTTGATGTTGTCGACTGTGTCGTCGACGATCAGGATACGGGCCGGCTCCTGCTCGGCGCGTTCACCCATCGTGCCGCCTCGCTAGCTTCGCTAAACGACAACGCCGAGCTACTTCCCCGGCGCTCCTGCACGGATACGGAGCCGATCGTGGGGGACCTGGGCCTTGTCCACTGCCGCGACGACCACGTTCATTTTTACATTTCTTAAGCTATTGGCGTCAAATGCCGCGAGCCATTGGCTGTGAGGCTCGACTTCGTGAGCGAGGCTTTTATCCTTTCCTCGCCTGCTCCCATTAGTCGAAACCTTGCGAAATGCTGACTTTCCGGCCTTGTGGGAAGTCGGATCCTTGCGAAATCCTGACTTTCAGGGCTCGGGGCGGCGTGCCGAACATCAAGGGTCTTGGATGAGAAGCTTTGGCAGGGCCGAGCCCCGGCTTACCGTGGGAGAGGCGAAGGCTCATTTTTTCAGGCGGACGATATTGCACACCTCGGTGGGGCGGCTCAAACCTTTGAGCATCATGCTGCCAAGGTTTTCCGCGTCTACGATGTCCCTGACCGCCGCGGCGACGCGCGCGGTCACGAGCGTTTGCCCGTCTTTGGCTTCAGCCGAAAGCCGCGATGCGACGTTTGCCACGGTGCCGATCGCACTGTAGACAGCACACCCTTTGACGCCGATCTGTCCCAAGGTTGCAAAGCCCTGCGCGATACCG
>DASPOV010000178.1:0-5553 GCA_035625815.1 Methyloceanibacter sp. | reverse complement strand
AGGCCCAGAGCCTCGCTCCCGCCTGGTCCTTGCTGCCACCCCCCTCTACCATATAGGTCGCCACCGTCCACGGGGCGCCGCAAAAGCCGATCACTGGAACTCCAGCGGGGAGCTCCGGGACAACGCGGGCCAAGGTTTCATAGACGGGAGCAAAACAGGCCTCCGCCGCGGTCCGAGAGAGCCGCGCCAGGCCCTTGCCGCTCTGCACCGGCTCAAGCTTCGGGCCTTCACCGTCAACAAACTCGACCCGCTGCCCAAGGGCGTGAGGAACCATCAAAATATCAGAGAAGACGATTGCCGCATCAAGATCGAACCGCCGCAAGGGTTGTAGCGTTACATCTGCCGCGAGCTCAGGATTGAGGCAAAGATCGAGAAAGGACCCAGCCTTGTTCCTCACCTCCCGATACTCGGGAAGATAGCGCCCGGCCTGACGCATTAGCCAGATCGGCGGCGGATCGACGACCTCGCCATTTAGGGCCGAGATCAAACGGCCTTTGGACACATGTAGGTGCAAGATGGCTGTCTCAAAACATCAAAAGAGAGAGTCTTAAAGAGATTTCTGTTTCTACTATTATTCCGTGGGTAGCGGACATTTCGTTCTGTCACCATCCTATCGACAGAGAAGCGGTGCCGAGGCCTGACACGTTCGGCCCGACATGTGTCGCCCTGTGGGCAAGGGTTGAAGGGATGGCGGGGGAAAGTGGCCAAACCTAAGCCTCCCGGTTGCCAAGCTTGCTGTGCAGGAATTTCGGATAAACTGTCGGTAGTCTCTCGTTCTCGCTGGGGACGAGACGGGGTATTGCAGAAGGCATCTCACGTTGGGCATTTTTCTCGACAAAAGCGAATCTGTGGAGAAGTCATTTGCCCTGTTCCGCATGGCCGAGCGCGAACGCGCACCGCTCCTGCAGTTGCTCCGTCAATCATTCACAGTTATCCAGAGGCAGCGCTATGGATGCTCCCCGCACTTTCCACCTGCATATGATCTCCGACTCGACCGGCGAGACGCTGGTCGCGGTCGCCAAGGCCGTGCGGGTACAGTATTCGCAAGCGCGCGCCATCGAGCATATCCATCCGTTGGTGCGTAGCCGGCGCGAGCTCGACCGTGTGCTGAAGGACGTTGAAGCAACGCCCGGCATCGTGCTCTACACCATCGTCAATCAGGAGCTTGCCGAGCAGCTCGAGCAGACCTGCAAGCGGCTGAATGTGCCGTGTGTCCCGGCGCTCCAGACCATCTTGCAGGTGTTCGAATCCTATCTCGGGACCCCGTCGACGCCGACGGTCGCCGGCCAGCATGTGCTCGACGCCAACTATTTCCGGCGCATCGAGGCGCTTAACTTCACTATGCTCCATGACGACGGGCATTTGCCGGAGAATCTCGATGATGCCGATATTCTCCTGATTGGCATCAGCCGCACCTCCAAGACCCCGACCAGCATTTATCTTGCGAACCGCGGCTACAAGACCGCAAATGTACCGCTTGTTCCAGGGGTACCACTCCCGCCAAAGCTCGAAACACGCACCAACGCCTTCGTTGTCGGTCTTGTGGCGAGTGCCGAGCGCATTTCCCAGGTTCGCCAGAACCGCGTGCTGGAACAGGCCGCGTCGCATCTTGACACCTACCTGGATCGTGAGGCGATCGCCGCCGAAATCACCGAAACGCGCCAGCTCTGCGCCCGGCGGGGCTGGCCGGTGATCGACGTCACGCGCCGCTCCATCGAGGAGACAGCCGCCGCGATTCTTCGACTCTACGATGACCGCGGAGCGCCGGTGCTCGACCCATGAGTGGGTTCGTGCAAAGCGGGCGAGCGCCGCTGATCCTCGCCTCGACGAGCAAGATCCGCGCGCGGCTGCTGGAAGCCGCAGGCCTCGCCTTCATCGTGGAACCCGCCAGCCTTGATGAGCACGCCATGCATCAGGCGCTCAGCGCCACGGACTCCTTGAACGCCCAAGACGTTGCCAAGGTGCTTGCCCGCGCCAAGGCGGAAGCCGTCAGCGATCTTGCACCGGCGGCCTTCGTCATCGGCGCCGACCAAGTGCTGGCGCTCGGCGACCGTATCCTCACCAAGCCGGACAGCATGGAAGCCGCGCGGAGAGAGCTGCTCGATTTGAGCGGCAAGAGCCACAGTCTGCATACCGCGGTGGCATTGGCCACCAAAGGCGTGACCGTCTGGGCGCACAGCGAGACTTCGACCCTGCTCATGCGTGAGCTCACGCCGCAATTCATCGGCCGGTATCTTGCCGCAGCGGGTGAAGAGGTTCTGAGCTCGGTCGGTGCCTATCAGATCGAGGGACTTGGAATAGAGCTGTTCGAAAAGATCGAAGGCGACTATTTCTCCATGCTCGGCCTTCCGCTGTTGCCGCTGCTCGATGCGCTCCGGGGCGAAGGCGCCATCGAAGGGTGAAGGAGTTTCGCGTGAAACGCGCCTGCGTCATCGGCTGGCCGGTCGTACATTCGCGCTCGCCGGTCATCCACCGCTACTGGCTGAAGCTGTACGACCTTGAGGGGGGCTATGAGCAGGAAGCCGTGCGCCCTGAGGAGGTCGCAGAATTTCTCAAGACGCTCGGCAACCACGGGTATGCCGGAGCCAATGTGACGCTTCCTTATAAAGAGGCGGCCTTGGCCGCGGCGGACCGTGCCGATCAAGCTGCCATTACCATCGGCGCGGCGAACACGCTTTGGCTCGATGCGAAGGGCCTGCTCCATGCGAGTAACACCGACGCCTATGGCTTTATGACGCATCTGGCGCAAGAGGCGCCGGATTGGAACAGGGGCAAACGCCTCATGGTGCTTGGCGCTGGCGGTGCCGCGCGCGCCATCCTTCAGGGTTTGATCGGGGCGGGAGCGTCGAAGATCCTGCTCGCGAACCGCACGGGTGATCGGACGAAGGCCTTGGCGCAAAGCTTCGGCCCGCGCGTCTCGGTGGTTCCCTGGGAGGACAGGTGCAAAGCGCTTGACGGCTGCGGGCTCCTGGTCAACACCACGAGCCTCGGCATGACGGGAAAGCCACCGCTCGACATCGATCTTTCCGCGCTTCCCTTTGACGCGATCGTGGCCGAGATCGTCTATAGTCCGCTTGAGACACCGCTCCTCGCGGTGGCAGTGGGCAGGGGGAACCGTACTGTGGACGGGCTTGGCATGCTGCTCCATCAGGCAGTGCCCGGCTTTGAGCGCTGGTTCGGCGTCCGGCCAGAGGTCACGTCCGCGCTCCGCGCCCATGTCGCGGCGCATCTCGAGGCATCGTGATGCTCGTCATTGGTCTCACCGGCTCAATCGGCATGGGCAAATCCGCCGCCGCCAAGCACTTAGCCAGGCGCGGCGTGCCGGTCTGCGACGCCGATGCCCAAGTGCACCGGCTCTATGAAGGCGAAGCGGTGCCGGCGATCGCCGCCACATTTCCCAAGGCCGTGCGTGATGGCAAAGTAGACCGGGCGTCGCTTGCGCATGAAGTGGCCGGGTCGCCACAGAAGCTGAAGGCACTCGAAAACATCATGCACCCGATGGTGGTTAAGGCCGAAATCGATTTCCTGCGCGCTGAGGAGAAGCGCGGCGCCGAGCTTGCGGTGCTTGAGATCCCGCTCCTGTTCGAGACGGGTGCCGATTCCCGAGTGGACCTGACCGTCGTGGTCAGCGCGCCGGAGGCAGTGCAGAAGGCCCGCGTGCTCGCCCGTCCAGGGATGACCGAAACGAAACTTGTTGAGCTGCTCAAGCGTCAACTGTCGGACGCGCAAAAACGCGCCCGCGCCGACTTCGTTGTGGACACGGGAACGACGCTGGCAGACATGCAAGCTCAGGTCGATAAACTCATTGAGTCGCTCAAGGGTCGCGAAGGCCGCGTCATGGAGCGGCTTCGTCACGGACAAACGATTTGAGGGAGCGGGGCGCTGTGCGCGAGGTCGTGCTCGACACCGAAACGACGGGGCTTGATCCAGCCTCCGGGCATCGCATCGTCGAGATTGGCTGCGTCGAGCTGATCAACTGCATCCCGACGGGCAGGGTGTGGCATTGCCATCTCAACCCTGAGCGCGACATGCCCGAGGCCGCCTTCGAGGTGCATGGGCTCTCCGCCGAATTCCTCTCGACCAAACCGCGCTTCCATGAACGCGCTGACGACATGCTTGGCTTCATCGAAGGCGCTATGCTCGTCATGCACAACGCGGCCTTCGACTTTGCCTTCCTCAATGCCGAGCTTGAGCGGCTCTCCCGGCCGTTCCTCCGCTGGGACCGGGTGGTGGATACGCTGGCACTCGCGAGACGCAAGCATCCGGGCTCGCCTTGTAGTCTCGACGCTCTCTGCAAGCGTTATGGCGTCGATCTGTCCGAGCGGGAGAAGCACAGCGCCCTTTTCGACTGCAGGCTGCTTGCTTCTGTCTATGTGGAGCTGGTGGGCGGCCATCAGGCGCGTCTCGAATTGGTAGCTAACGGCACGCGCGCGGCGATGATGGCGACGGTCACGTCAGGAGCGCGCGTCCGTCCGATGCCGCTTGCCCTGCGGCTTACCGATGACGAGCGGCTTGCGCATGAGGCCTTGGTGGAGGGCCTTGGGGATGAAGCCTTGTGGCGGCCCCTCCTTGCCTCCCTCTCCCCAGTGGAGAGAGGGCTGGGATGAGGGGCGTCCGAACTCTCGGGCTCTGTATCCCCCTCACCCGCGCCGACGGCGCGACCTCTCCCCACCGGCTCGGCTTTGAGATTCCTCAGAGTGGACCAGGTTTGATCAGAGTGGACAAGATGCTGATCTAACTTGCGCTTTGTCGGATCGGTACTCACCAGCCTGCAGAGCGGCTATCGCATCGAGCTGCAAGGGGCAGTGGAAGAATCGGCCAAGAGCCAAACGTCGATCAACGAGAAGATGCCGGCGATGCTGCTCACCGTCCTGCTCTTGCTAATGGTGCGGCTGCAGCGCGTCGGCAAGACGCTAATGGTGCTGGCGACCGGGCCGCTGGGTCTAATCGGTGCGGCGTCAGCGCTGCTCGTGTTCCAGGCGGCTTTTGGCTTCGTCGCCATCCTCGGCGTGATCGCGCTCGCCGGAATCATCATGCGCAACAGCGTCATCCTGGTCGACCAGATCGACCAGGATCTGGCGGCCGGTCATGGCACCTTCACTGCGATCGTCGAATCAGCGGTACGCCGGTTCCGGCCGATCACGCATGTTACTAAAACGCTGGCGTGGATCGGCGCCGATGTGATCTTCGCCTAGCGCAAAGGCGCAAACAGAAGCAGCACGTCGTTCTTCAACGAGTGTCCGAACGCAAAAACTGCTCGGGTGCGTCCTTCGGTGCGCTGAAGGCAGTACCTGATTTGGGGTCTGGATTAAGTCTGGCATACTTGGACCTGCCTGGACGACTTTTAGATGGGAGGAATGAGCCATGACAAAAAGTCCGTTCTGGTGGCTGCTAATCATCCCAGGAGTGTTAGCCATCTTGAGCGGGGCAGCCATTTCCGCGCAGGACAAGTACACTGTGCAAGTACCGGGCGGGCTGGCATTCTCCGAGTTCAGGGGATACGAAGGCTGGCCAGTGATCGCGATCAGTGAGAACAACGGCAAGATCGCTGCG